>CAZZZQ010000105.1:0-9117 GCA_964658405.1 uncultured Sphingomonas sp. | reverse complement strand
AGCGGTGTTTCTTGGCGTGAAGAGCGTGGAATATCACGAGAAGTGGGAGAAGCACCACATCCCCGGTGCGCACTTCGATGTGTCCGAGTTTGTGAATCCGCATGCGTATGGTCTGAAGGAGACGCCGCTTGCTCCTGACATGGCGCAGCGGACGCAGGTCTTCTTCTTCCTGTACTTTGCGATGACCGGCATGCACGCGCTGCACATGATCATCGGAATCGGGATCCTGTTCTGGCTGACGTGGAGGGCGCATCGAGACGAGTTTACGAATGGGTACGTGGCGCCTATAGAAAACTTTGGGCTCTACTGGCACTTCGTCGATATCGTCTGGCTCTTCCTCTTCCCGTTGCTGTACCTGATCAACCGTCACCCGGTCTAGCCACACGCTTCGACCACTGCAATCCTGAAGGAGCTGACCATGTCTGACGCGCACGACGCCTCAAATGTTACAAATCCGGAGCACGCGGAACATCATATTGTTACGCCGATGAACTACATGCTTGTGTTCGGGACCCTGCTTGTCTTCACGGGCATCACTGTAGGGGCGGCCTATGTTGATCTCGGTGTCCTGAATCCGATCATCGCGCTCGCGATTGCCAGCTTCAAGGCAGTCGTCGTCATCCTCTTCTTCATGCACGTGAAGTACCAGTCGCGTTTGATCAAGATGACGGTCGGCGCCGGGTTCTTTACGTTCCTGGTGTTGATCACGATGACACTGAGCGACTATATGAGCCGCGCCTGGGGCCTTTGGTAGTTCAAAGTGGCTTTTGAAAGAGACGCGGCCTTCGGGTCGCGTTTTTCTTTGTCCGCGCTTGCTGCAGGCCAGAATGATCGGGTCTTCGATCCCATCAAAACCTCCGACGTAAGCAATGATGGAGGAGTTCGGGCGCTTCGATGCGGATCGTTTTGGCATCGATACTGATGTGGGGGACTGAAATGGCAGAGGCAGCAAAGGATTCGCAGGCAGAGTTTTTGACGGCGTTGGCTCGAGATCCACGCGTTACGGTGCGGCGTGAGGGAGCGCCCGACCCCAAGGGTGCCTGTGTCGTTTACTGGATGCAGCGGGCGCAGCGCGGTATCGATAATCATGCGGTGAATCTTGCGGTCGAGATTGCGAATGAGCTTGGGCTGCCTTTGGTGGTTTACTTTGCGGGTATCTCGAACTTCCCCCATGCGAATCTGCGGCACTACGCGTTTCTGAACCAGGGGCTTCCGGATATTGAGGCGGATCTAGCGAAGCGGAACATCACGTTTGTCATGCGTCGGGCTCCGCATGAGTCGCATGAGAAGCTGCTTGCGGATGTGAAGGCTGCGTTTCTCGTCGGGGACGAGAACCCGATGCGGGAGCCGGAGAAGTGGCGGAAGCATCTGGCCTCGGCGATCCGGATTCCCTTCTGGACGGTTGATACCGACGTGGTGGTGCCGTCGAAGCTGATCGAGCGGGCGCAGTACGGGGCGTATACGATCCGGCCGCGACTCTACCGGATGCTGCCGGAGTTTCTGAAGCCGTATGAGAATCCGAAGGCGCAGCATGAATGGAAGAAACCTGCTGGCTTTCACTCTGACTCGGTCCATGAAGACATGACGAAGGGCTGGAAGGACTTCGACCGATCGGTCAAGCCGGTCGAGGCGTGGACGGGTGGGACGCACGCAGCGCTGAAGCGGTTGAAGCTTTTTACCGGGAAGATGCTGGGCGAGTACGAGGTGCAGCGGAATCATCCGGAGACAGATGGCACCTCGTCGATGTCGCCCTACCTGCACTACGGACACATTGGGCCGCAGACGATCGCGCTGGCGGTCGATGAGGCGGTCAAGGCAAATCCGACGCTGAAGTCGGCGCGGGACAGCTACTTTAATGAGTTGATTGCATGGCGGGAGCTGGCGGTGAACTTCGTTCGCTACACGCCCAACTACGACTCGGCTGACTGCGCGGAGACGTGGGCGAAGCAGACAATTGCCGACCATGCAAAGGACGAGCGGGAGCGGATCTACACGCTGAAGCAGCTGGAGGAGGCGCAGACGTATGACGAGCTCTGGAACGCGGCGCAGATCCAGATGCTGCGGCATGGCTGGATGCACAACTACCTGCGGATGTACTGGGCGAAGAAGATCCTGGAGTGGACGCCCGACGCGGCGACGGCGCTAAAGTACACGATCCATTTGAACGACAAGTATTTTCTCGATGGGCGCGATCCGAACGGATACGCGGGCGCGGCGTGGGCGATCCTTGGGAAGTTCGATCGTGCGTGGGGGAGCAGGCCGGTGTTCGGGAAGATCCGCTATATGTCGGGGGCTTCGACGGGGAAGAAGTTCAATTCGAAGCAGTACATTCAGCAGATGTATGCGCTGCCGGGAGAGCATGCGCCGGCGGATCTGCAGTTGAGCTGATGCCGTGAAAAGGCGAACCGCAGGTCCTTCGACTTCGCTCAGGATGACAGGGTTTCGGGGCGGCGATGGCTTGTGATCCCACCCTTGCGGTGGTGCTGTAAGGATGGCGCACCCGGGCTTTTTGCCGGTTGAGTGGAAAGGATCCGCAGGTCCTTCGGCTTCGCTCAGGATGACAGGGTTCGCGGCGGTATGCGGGCGACGTCTGTCGTGCGGCTGGGCGCTGGTATCCTAGATGCTTGGCTCTCTACCTTATTACCGGAGCGGCGGGGTTCATCGGATCGCACCTTGCGCATGCGCTTGTGGAGCGCGGCGACGACGTCCGCGGGCTCGATAACTTTGCTACGGGCAGCCGGGCGAATCTGGCGAGTCTGGCCGGGAAGATCGATCTCCGCGAGGTCGATCTGCGTGATGCGGCGGGGGTTGCAAAGGCCTGCGAGGGCGTCGACTTTATCCTGCATCAGGGAGCGCTGCCGAGTGTGCCGCGGTCGGTGAAGGAGCCCCGGCCCAGCCATGAGACGAATATCGATGGCACCTTCAACCTGCTCGAAGGTGCGCGGGCCGCGGGGGTGAAGCGCGTGGTGTATGCGGCGTCTTCTTCGGCCTATGGGAACCAGCCGGGCTTCCCGCGGGTCGAGACGATGACGCCGGAGCCGATCGCGCCTTATCCGGTGCAGAAGCTGGCTGGCGAGCTTTACATGCAGTCTTATTGGCGGGTGTACGGGCTTGAGACGGTGTGTCTTCGCTACTTCAATATCTTTGGGCCGCGGCAGGTTCCGGACTCGCCGTACTCGGGCGTGATGGCGCGGTTCATCCTGCAGATGATGCGTGGCGAGCGGCCGATGATCAACGGCGACGGCGAGCAGGGGCGCGACTTTACTGTCGCGTGTGGTGAGCGGCATACTTTGAATGAAACCTATGGCATCCTTGCGAATCTACTTCAGTATCCGCATCCGCCTGCGTACGGTCCTGACCGCGCGGGAGACGTGCGGGATTCGCTGGCGGATATCACGGCTGCGCGTGAGGCGATGGGCTACGATCCGCAGGTCGGGTTTGAAGAGGGTCTGCGGCGTACGGCGGCATGGTACGTAGAGGCCTTTGCGGCGGAAGCTAATCGATAGAAGTACGGACCGCAGGTCCTTCGACTTCGCTCAGGATGACCGCTTTGTGTTTGTTTTTCCGGAAGGTGGATTGAAACGCGATGAGTGAAGTTGTGGCAGCTCGCCTGACACTCCCCGTGTGGCTTGATCGTGTCGAGAACCGCACGGCCCGTCTTGGCATTATCGGACTTGGCTATGTAGGGCTACCGCTGACGCTGCTCTTCAGTGAGGAGCGTTTTCGCGTGACCGGCTTCGATATCGATCCGGTCAAGGTGGCGACACTGAACCGCGGCGAGAGCTACATCCACCGGATCGAACCAGCGCACATCGAAGCGGCCAAGCTGGCGGGCTTCCGCGCTACCTCTGATTTCGGTGAGATTGCAGATATGGATGCGGTGCTGATCTGCGTGCCGACGCCGCTGCATGCAGACCATACGCCGGATATGAGCTACGTGGTCTCAACCATGGAGGCACTTGGGCCGCACCTGCGCGCGGGGCAGCTGGTTGTGCTCGAGAGTACGACGTATCCGGGGACGACGGAGGAGATCGTCGTCGAGACTATCAATCGTCATGGTGCGGGACGGGGCGTCAACGTGCTGCGCGGGGATGCGGCGGCAGAGGCGCTCGACGGTGTGATGGTGGCATTCTCGCCGGAGCGTGAAGACCCGGGGAACGTGACGACGCCGCGCCGGGATATCCCCAAGGTGATCGGCGGGGTCGACCCGGCGGCGACGGCTGCTGCTGCTGCGCTGTATGGCGCGGTCTTTCACCGCACGGTGCCGATGTCGAGCCCGGCGGCGGCCGAGATGACGAAGCTGCTCGAGAACATCTACCGCTGCGTGAATATCGCGCTGATCAATGAAATGAAGCAGCTGTGTATCCACATGGGGCTGGACGTGTGGGAGATTGTAGCGGCGGCTGCTACAAAACCATTTGGATTCCAGGCGTTTTATCCGGGCCCCGGTGTGGGTGGCCATTGCATTCCTGTTGATCCGTTTTACCTGAGTTGGAAGGCGAAGCAGTTCGGCTTTGCGACGCGGTTTATCGAGCTTGCGGGCGAGGTCAATGAGTCGATGCCGGAGTATGTTGTCCAGACGACGGCGCGGGCGCTGGAGCGCGAGGGTGGTGCGCTGAAGGGTGCGAAGGTGCTGGTGCTCGGGATGGCGTACAAGCGCGATGTGGATGATCTGCGCGAGTCGCCGTCGCTGCGGATCATCGAGCTGCTGAAGCAGGGCGGCGCGTTGGTGCGGTATAACGACCCGTTCTTCCCGACTGTCGGCAAGGGGCGCAAGTACGATCTGCAGTCGACCTCGGCACCGCTCGACGAGATTGGGACCTATGACTGCGTGGTGATTGTGACGGACCATTCGGTCTACGACTTCAAGCAGATCGTTGCGGATGCGCGGCTGGTGATAGATTCGAGGAACGCAACCAAGGGGCTTGCGGCGGCGAATATCGTCCGCTGCTAGACCCCTGTACGTAGCCTCCAGAGCTACACGCAGCAAAACTTCTCTTCCCATTCTGGCACTCACGGGCCAGCCTCTCCCAGGTTCTGCGTTGACTCCCTCGACGGGAGCTTGCAGGATCGTCTTCGATGCCTGCCAGCGAACGACCTGCCATGTGCCCGACCGCACGCTCTCGACCGGACCGGAGATCGCTTTGGCGGCGTGCGCCCCTCTGGTTGCTGGTGATGATTGTGTTTGGATCGGGCGTCGCCCTCGGACAGGCGGATCCGGCTTATAAGCTGCGGGCCGCACGCTTTCTTGCCGGTCGCAACGGTGCGCGTGGGGCGAGCGCCAACGCCCTGGTGAAGGCACGCGTGCAACATGGTGCGATGCGGAGCGCCTTCGTCGCAGCGGACCAGACATCGCTTGGGGCAAACTGGCAGCCGGTTGGGCCGGCACGGGTGATGACGGCCGCATACGGCGCGATCACGGGGCGGGTCACGGCGGTCGCGCTCGACCCCGGGGATGCGACCGGCAATACGGTCTACCTTGGCACGACGGGGGGCGGGGTGTGGAAGTCCGTCAATGCGGCGGGGCCGGCGAGCGCGGTCAGTTTTGTGCCTCTGACCGATACACTCTCCGTCTTCGACCTGGATACGGGATCGGCGGCGACTCCGTCACTGAGCATCGGTGCGGTGGCGGTGCAGCCGGGAGTTCACAACGGGGTTGTGCTGGCCGGGACCGGCGATCCGAACGACGCGCTGGACTCCTACTACGGCGGCGGGTTGCTGCGGTCGGCGGATGGCGGACTGACGTGGACGCTGATTGGGCAGTCGTACGACGGCGTCGCTGGGAATCACTCGTTCAAAGGGCTTGGAGTCGCGGGGTTTGCGTGGAGCACGGCGTCGCCGGGGGTCGTGGTGGCGGGGCTGACGAGTGCCACCTGGTGGGCGCGGCTGATCCTGTCAACAGCGTCCGCGGACTTTATTATTCGGCTGATGCGGGCGTGACGTGGCAGATGGCGGTGGTGATGGACGGCAGCCAGACCGTGCAGACGCCGCTGCCGACCGGCAGTAATGCGGGTGGCAACGCGGCAACGGCGGTGGTGTGGAACCCGGTGCGGCAGCGGTTTTATGCGGCGATCCGGTATCACGGGTACTACGAGTCGGCGGACGGGGCGAACTGGACGCGGCTCGCGCATCAGCCGGCGACGACGCTTTCGCTGGGGGCCTGCCCGACGAACCCGGGGACTACAGGGAATCCGAACTGCCCGATCTTTCGCGGGGCACTTGCGGTGCAGCCGGTCACGGGTGACCTGTTTGCGCTGACGACGGATCGCAGCAACCTTGACCAGGGGCTGTGGCAGGATCTCTGCGCGGGGAGCGGGGCGGGGTGTGCGAGCGCGGTGAGCTTCGGCAATCGGCTGGTCTCGACGCCGATGGAGGTGGGTGCCGGCAACACGACGATCGCGCAGGCGGACTACAACATGACGCTGGCGGCGGTGGCGACCGGGGCGGGAACGGCGAGTCCCGATACGGTGCTGTTTGTGGGGACGAGCGATCTCTTCCGCTGCTCGCTGGCGGCGGGCTGCAGTCTGCGCAATACGACGAATGCGACGAACGGCTGTCTTGCTCCGGCGGGTGTGGCGGGAGCGCAGCATGCGCTGGCTGGGGTTGCGAGTGTGCTCTTTATTGGAAACGATGGTGGGCTGTGGCGCTCGACCGACGGGGTCAATCAGACGGGGACGCCGTGCTCCGCCGATGATGCGAGCCACTTCCAGAATCTCAATGGCGGGCTGGGATCACTGGCGGAGGTGGTGAGCTTTGCGCAGCATCCAACGGATCCCGGGCAGCTGCTGGTGGGTCTGGGTGCCGGCGGGACTGCCGGGACGGGCTCGGCTGAGAGCGGCGCTGCGTGGGGTCAGCTTTCGGCAGGCGAGGGCGGGACGGTGGCGATCGATCCGGTCGATCCGCAGAGCTGGTACGTGTCGACGGCTGCGGGGGTGAGTATTGGGCGCTGTACCGCCGGATCGGCATGTACTGCGGCGAGCTTTGCGGGGGTGCCGACGATCGGGCTGGCGCAGGTGTCGAATGATGCGTCGCTGATTATGCCGCCGTGGGTGCTGGATCCGGCTCTGCCGGAGAGCCTGCTGGTGGGGACGTGCCGGGTGTGGCGTGGCGAGGCGGATGGTACCGCGTGGAGTCCGTCGAATGCGGTCAGCCGGCTGCTCGGTGGGCCGCAGGGGAGCGCCTGCACGGGGGCGAACTCGATGATTCGCTCGCTTGCTGCGGGAGGGGCGGCGACTGGCTCGACGGCGGTGCAGGATGCGGGATCGGGGACGCTCTACGCGGGGATGGCCGGGACGCTCGATGGGGGCGGGACGGTGGGGGGACATGTCTTTACGATCGCGGCGGCGGGGGGCGCGGGGGCGACGACGGCGTGGAAGGATGTGACGGGATCGCCGGTGACGAACGGCGGGTTTCCATTCAATCAGGACGGCTTCGATATCTCGTCGCTTGCGGTCGATCCGCATGATGCGACCGGGCAGACCGTCTATGCGACGGTGATGGGCTTTGGGGTGCCGCACCTGTATCGGTCGATCGATGGTGGTGCGCACTGGACCAATATCAGCAGCAATCTGCCGGATGCCCCGGCAAACAGCGTTGTGGTCGATCCAAACGCGGCAAACACGCTTTACATCGCGCTCGATACCGGGGTTTATGTAACGACGACTGTTACCTCCTGCACGACTTCGAACTGCTGGTCGGTGCTTGGCGTAGGTCTGCCGAATGCGCCGGTGATCGAGCTTGCGGCGGCGGGCGGAATGGCAGCCGGGAACGGACTGACCGGGATGCTTCGTGCGGGGACCTATGGGCGTGGGGTGTGGGAGGTTCCGCTGCTCGCGGCCACGCCGCCTGCGCAGCCGGGGATGAGCCTGAGTCCGACGGCGCTGAGCTTTGCCGCGCAGCCAGTGGGTACGGCAAGCGTTGCGCAGACTATTACGGTTACAAATACGGGGACGGCTGCGCTGACGGTGAGTTCGCTGGATGTTACGGGCGACTTCAGTGAGACGAATACCTGCACGGCCGGGGCGATCGCGGCGGGTGGAGCATGCACGATCCAAGTGGTCTTTCTGCCGGCGGCGACGGGGACTCGGACGGG
This sequence comes from uncultured Sphingomonas sp., assembly GCA_964658405.1. GTDB lineage: Bacteria > Acidobacteriota > Terriglobia > Terriglobales > Acidobacteriaceae > Edaphobacter. Next base: position 1,025 of record CAZZZQ010000105.1, on the reverse strand, counting down.
GGTGCTGACGGTCTACGGGAATGTGGCGGGGGGGCAGGCGACGGCTGCTTTGACGGGATCGGCCTCGCCCTCGGCGGCGATTGTGCTGACGCCGGTTGTGGTGAGCTTTCCGGCGACCTCGGTGGGTGTCTCGACGAAGGCGCAGAATATTACGATCTCAAACCTGGGGAGCGCGACGATTGCGCTTAGTGCGGAGACGGTGACGGGCGCTGACTTCAGACTCGCGGCGAATACCTGCGGAGCGACGCTGGGGGCGAGCACGGGTTGCACCGTGGCGATTGTCTTTACGCCGACTTTGGCGGGCATAAGTACGGGGACGCTGACCGTGACGGACGCGGCGGGGGTGCAGACGGCTTCGCTGACCGGGACAGGAACGGCGCCGGCGACGGACACGCTCTCGCCCGCAAGCCTCGTCTTTGCGCCTCTGCAGTTGAATACGATCAGCAATAGCCAGCAGGTCCGGCTCAGTAATAACGGGGATGTGGCGCTGACGCTGATTGCCGCTGCGATCAGGAGTGGAGACTTTGCGTCGGTGAATGGCTGTGGGAGTTCGCTGAACGCGCATTCGTCCTGCGCGATCTCGGTGACGTATGTTCCGAAGAATGTCGGGAGCGAGACGGGTCTGCTGGCGGTGTCGGATCAATATGGAATGCAGGCGGTCGCATTATCGGGGAGCGGGGTGGCACCGCCCGGGGTGTCGCTTGCGCCGACCTCCGGGTTGAGCTTTGCGGCGCTTGGCGTCGGGCTGACCAGTGCGGCGCAGACGGTGACGGTTACGAATAACGGCGGCCTGCCGCTGGTTGTGGCGGGCATCGCACTGACCGGTGACTTTGCGGTGCTGCCAGGTAATGGGTGCAGCACGATTGTGGTGGGATCGAGTTGTGCGGTGCAGGTGGTCTTCGCTCCCACGGTGGGCGGGGCGCGGTCTGGAACGATGACGGTTACAGATAACGCGGCATCGTCGTCGCAGGTGCTTGCGTTATCCGGGACCGGTGTAGATTTCTCGTTGGTGGCGGGGCTGTCCT
>CAZZZQ010000104.1:0-9169 GCA_964658405.1 uncultured Sphingomonas sp. | reverse complement strand
GGAGTCTCCCCCGCTCAACCGAAGCGATGAGGCTTTTGAGGCCTCTGTTGTCGACGCCTTGCGCCGGCATGAGCCGCTTTTAGACACGATGAACGCAATCATCCGCTACTCGCCGACAGTGCAGGATGTCAGCGTAGCGGATTCGCATGGGCTCACGCTCGTCAGTACTGATCCTGATGCAATGAATCAGCCGGTTGCGTCCCGCCCGGGATTTGGACGGGTTCGCGACGGCAGTATCTTCTACCAGCTGCGCGAGATGTTTGGGCGCCCGCATGTGCTCGACATTGCGCTTCCGCTCGATCGAAACAACCGCCCCTTTCTAGTCGTGCACATGGGCGTGCGATCGAGCTTCCTCCGCGCCGTCTACGAGCCGTGGCTTCAGACCGGAATGGGATTTGCCCTTGCGGCGTCACTCTTCGCGATGCTTGCCTCGGCCCTGCTCGCGAACATCGCCCTGCAGCCCATCAACGACATCAGCGAACAGCTTGAGATGCTGACACGGGGAGCAGAGCAGGAGGAAGAAAGCCCTTCGCCACTGCCCGGACTGCCACGTGGGGAGCCGGATGCGGTTGTCCGTGTCGGAAAAACGATCGATCGGCTGGGCCGCCAGATTCGGAGCACCGAGGCGGAGTATACCGCGCTGCAGACCAACCTGAACCAGATGTTGGACACGCTGCGTGACGGCGTGTTGTTATTTACGGCGGACCGCCGCGCTGCGATGGTATCGGACGCGGTCGCGAACTTTACCAATCATCATCACGAGATACTGGTCGGAAAGCGGCTTGAAGAGATCTTTGCTCCTGATACTCCGCTTGGTGTGGCTGTACTCTCAGCGTTCCGCAGCGAGTCGCCTGTTACGTCCGAGTCGCTGACTCTCGAGGATGGCCGGCGGATTCAGCTTTCGGTGGACCGGATCGGGAATCCAAACGGGCCAATGGGAACCATGGTGACGCTCCGGGATATCGAGTCTGCGATGAAGCTGGAGCAGGAGCTCGAGGTATCAAGCCGGCTGGTAGCGATCGGTCGTCTCACTGCGGGTGTTGGCCACGAGGTCAAGAATCCGATCAATGCCATGGTTCTGCACCTGGAACTTCTGAGGAGCAAGCTCGCAGGCGAGGGTGGCGAGGCGTTCCGCGGAGCGCAGCGACATGTTGATATTCTGGCCGGCGAGATGCATCGACTAGATCGCGTCGTACAGACACTTGCCGACTTTACGCGTCCGATGGAACTACATCTGGGAGAGCGTGATCTTCGTAAAGTAGTGGGGGTCGTGGTCGATCTCACAGGCGCTGAAATGAGCGAAAACAATGTCACAGTGACTGTTCAGGCCCCTGCGAAGCCGCTGAATGTGCGGATTGATGATGACCTTGTTCGCCAGGCACTCTTGAACCTGCTGCTGAATGCGATGCAGGCGATGCCCCGCGGGGGAGTGATTCGAATCGAGCTAAGGCGTGAGGGTCAGAAGGCTGTTGTGGAGATCACTGACGAAGGAGAGGGGATCCCACCGGAGCTCCTGCCGCGGATCTTCGAGCTGTATTTCACAACCAAGGCGACCGGAAGTGGAATCGGACTCGCCATGACCTACCGGATTTTGCAGATGCACGGTGGAGCTTTGGAAGTACGATCGAGTACGAACCCTGACTTCGCTTCTGGTCCGCGCGGAACGACCTTTACGCTTCGGCTTCCACTCGCCTTATCCGCCACCGGCAGGGACCTGCGAGAGGTGGAGCGAGCGGGTACTGTACACATGGAATTGGAGCCACGGGTTTGATGACGACGCATAGCACAGGCACAGTACAGATGAAGAAGCTGCGACCTGTTGCGAGTCTTTTCGGGATGGTTTTGCTGCTTGGCGGATGCCAGCATCACCCTGCCCCGGTGACTCTGCCTCCAATGTTGAAGGCTCCGGAGATTACAAAGCCAGATCCGCAGACTCCCTCGATGGAGGGCTCGCTTCCGCCTGCCCTTCTGAAGGCGCCGAAGGTACGTGTCACCGAGGTCCGGCCGAAGAGGCCAAGCAGAAAAGCCGCTCCCAAGACTCCAGTGTCGGATCCACCTGTAACCGCCGCGGATGCAAGTACTGCTACCGGAGCCCCCGCGGTGCAGGCTCCCCTTCCAGAGGGATCATCGGTCGGCGAATTATCCGCTGGCGGAGATGCAAATCCGAAGACGCAGCAGGAGGCCGCAGGGCTGATCAGCGCCAGCGAACGCCGGCTGGACGCTCTTTCGCCGTCCGTAGTGCAACAGCAGCAGACGCAGATCCGGAAGGTACGCTACTTCCTGAAGCAGGCTACACAGGCGCTCAGCACCGGCGATACCGAGGGTGCGAAGACGCTGGCGATGAAGGCGAAGCTGCTCGTGGACGATCTGGAGAAGTAGTTAAAAGAACAACGGCGCCATGTGGCGCCGTCCTTCTTTGTTTACAGCTCCAGTACGATCTAGACCTCGGTCGCACCGTGGCACTGCTTGTATTTCTTGCCGGATCCACAGGGACACTTATCGTTGCGACCCACCTTCTCACCACTTCGGCGAGGAGCTGATCCATTTGCGCTTGAAGCGCCTGCGGCGCGTGCCTGCTCAAGCTCCCTCTGCTTCTTCGCATGGAACTCACGTTCGAGCGCATCGATCGTGGTCGAGGAAGGGCGTGTAAGGACCGGAACGGGCTGACGCTCAGGGGCAGGCGGAAGGATATCCGGCACGCCATGTTGAGCAAGAGAGGGAAGTCCCGGGGCCTCGATCTCCTGCGGCGGAGCCTGCATCTGGGCCTGTGCCAGCTGCTCTGCTGTCTCGATTGGCGTTCCGTCGGGGCCGATGATCTGCATCCGAAAGAGGTGCCGTACAGTGTCCTCCTGGAAGCGCATCATCATACCCTCGAACATCTCGAAGGACTCCTTCTTGTAGGCGACCAGCGGATCCTGCTGAGCGTACCCGCGCAGACCGATGCCCTCCTTCAGGTGGTCCATGGCGAGGAGGTGATCCTTCCACAGGCCGTCGAGCACCGAGAGCATGACGATCCGCTCGTGGTATCGCATGGCCTGCGAGCCGAGGATCTGCTCCTTGATCTCGTAACGTGCGCCAAGCTTCTGGAAGATCGCCTCGCCGAGCTCGTGCCGGTTGAGGGTATTAATGTCGACCTCGTTCTCCAGGCGTGCGCCGAAGAGGTCGTAGAGCTGCGCGAAGATCGCCTCGGACTTCCACTCGTCGGCGTGAGCCTTTTCGGGCGCGTGCTCGTCGAGGATGTTCGAGAGGATCGTGGAGAGGTAGTCTTCGGTGATGAGCTGCTTCTGGTCGACGCCTTCCATGAGCTGGCGGCGGAGACCATAAACGGCTTCGCGCTGCTTGTTCATGACGTCGTCGTACTCGAGGATGTGCTTGCGCGACTCGAAGTTCTGCGTTTCGACTGCCTTCTGAGCAGACTCGATGCGGCGGGAGATCATGCCGCTCTCGATGGGAACGCCCTCTTCCATGCCGAGCCGCTGCAGCAGCGTGGAGACCCACTCGCGGGCGAAGATGCGCATCAGGTCGTCTTCGAGCGAGAGGTAGAAGCGCGAGGCACCGGGATCGCCCTGGCGTCCGGCGCGTCCACGAAGCTGGTTGTCGACGCGGCGTGACTCATGCCGTTCGGTGCCCAGGATGTGCAATCCGCCTGCAGCAACGACCGCGTCATGCTCGATCTTCGCAGCAGCGGCGTGCGAGGAGACGGCGTTATCCCACGAGGCCTGGGTCGTCTCGAACTCCTGGCCGGAGTAATAGAAGCGGACCATGCCGGGACCGGCGACGGGCGAGATGGCGCCCTCCGCAGCCGAGACAGCGCGTGCCTGCGACTTCTTGACGAGATCCTGACGGGCCATGAAGTCGGCGTTTCCGCCGAGCAGGATGTCCGTTCCGCGGCCTGCCATGTTGGTCGCGATCGTGACCATTCCGAGCCGGCCTGCCTGTGCGACGATCTCGGCCTCCTTCTCGTGGAACTTCGCGTTCAGCACGACGTGGCGAACGCCCTTGCGCTTGAGGATCTCGCTCAGCAGCTCCGACTTCTCGATCGACGTGGTGCCAACCAGGACGGGCTGCTTCTCGAGGTGCAGGCGGGCAATCTCGTCCGCGACTGCGAAGTACTTCTCCTTGGCGGTCCGGTAGACGACGTCGGCGTTCTCGATGCGCAGCATGGACCGGTTCGTCGGGACGACGAGAATATCCAGCTTGTAGATCTTGTCGAACTCCGCAGCTTCAGTCTCGGCCGTTCCGGTCATGCCGGAGAGCTTCTTGTACATGCGGAAGTAGTTCTGGAAGGTGATGGTGGCGAGCGTCTGGTCTTCCTTGCGGATGGCCACGCCCTCCTTGGCCTCGACTGCCTGGTGTAGACCATCGGACCAGCGACGACCGGGCATCAGGCGACCGGTGAACTCGTCGACGATGATGACCTCGCCCTCTTTGACGACGTACTCGACGTCGCGCTTGTAGAGGTTGTGCGCCTTGATGGCGGTCTCGACGTGGTGCTTCAGATCCCAGTTTTCGGGGTCGGCGATGTTGCCGATGCCGAGCAGCTGCTCGATCTTCTCCCATCCCTCATCTGTAACCGTGATGGATCGGCTTTTCTCGTCGATGACGAAGTCGCCGGACCAGGTCTTGGTATCGATCGTCTCAATCAGCTCGCCGAGCTCAAGGTTCGGGATGATGAGGTTGACGCGGGCGTATTTGTCGGTGGTCTGGTCGGTCGGTCCGGAGATGATGAGCGGTGTGCGGGCCTCGTCGATCAGGATCGAGTCCACTTCGTCGACGATGCAGTAGTACTGGCCACGCTGAACCTGCTCGGCGATCTCGAACTTCATGTTGTCGCGCAGGTAGTCGAAGCCGAATTCGTTGTTGGTGCCGTAGGTGATGTCCGAGGCGTAGGCGTCGCGGCGCTGCTGGTCCGAGAGGTCATGCACGATGACGCCGACGCTCAGCCCGAGAAAGCCGTAGATCTTGCCCATCCACTCAGCGTCGCGCTTGGCGAGATAGTCGTTCACCGTGACGACGTGGACGCCGCGACCGGCAAGCGCGTTGAGGTAGCAGGGGAGCGTTGCGACGAGCGTCTTACCTTCACCGGTCTTCATCTCCGCGATCCTGCCGGAGTGAAGAACGATGCCGCCGAGCATCTGGACGTCGAAGTGACGCATCCCGACGACTCGTTTGCCGGCCTCGCGGACGACTGCGAAGGCCTCGGGGAGGATCGCATCGAGCGCGGCTTTTTCTGCCTGGTAGAGCGCATCCGCATCGTCGGCGGCGATGTTTGCGTCTGCGATTGCGCTGGCGATCCGCTGACGGAACTCGACTGTCTTGCCGCGCAGCTCCTCGTCGGAGAGTGCCTGAATCCCTGGCTCAAAGGCGCTGATCTGCTCGATGAGAGGCCGTAGACGCTTCACGGCGCGTTCATTACTTGTTCCGAATACCTTGGCGATCACTGAATTGAGCAAACGTGTGTCCTTCGGGGCTAGTCACCCATAGGACAGTTTACTCGATTCACCGATCCGCGGAGGGACACCCGCCCCGTATCTCATCTCGAATCGGGCTTAAGGTACTGAATCACCGGCGAGTTGTCCTTGCGGAGCGCGACGATTACTGCGTGCGCGTTCAGCTCCGCGCCCTCGGAGCTGGTGTGGGTGTGGTCGATGGGGAAGAGTAAGGCGGTCTTCTGCTCGCCGAGGCCTTCAAAGGTGTCGGCGGCGATCGTGCCCATATCTATATATTCGACCTTCTCCGCCGTCGCGACCTGTCGGATGAAGCCGGTGTAGCCCATATCGCGCTCGATGTGGCCGTCCTTCCATATATTCCGGACGGTGATGGAGAGGAGGATGGGCGTCACGCCTTTGGCGCGGGCCTCGGCGATGTAGGTTCGCAAATACCAGCCATAGGTGTGCACGGTCTCGGTGTGGCCATCCTGCTGGATAACGTCTTTCGACTCGTCACCGATGCCCTTGAGGGTGCCGCGAGGCTTTGCACCGCCGAGATCGCCGCCGTCGTTATGGCCCATCTGCAGGAGCAGATAATCGCCTGGCTTCATCTCTTTGAGGACGGAGTTCCATGCACCTTCGTTGATAAAGGTCCGGCTGCTGCGTCCTGCGCGGGCACGGTTGGCTATGTTGACGCGATCTGTCGCGAAGTAGTGGGCGAGGTGGTCGCCCCAGCCCAGATCCTCTTTATTCCTCGCGGTGGAGTCGCCGACGATAAAGATGGTGGGGAGCGCCGGGTTCAGCGGTGCGGTCTGAGCGGCGGTGAGGCCGGGCTGCGGCGGGGCATCCGGTGTGCCGGCCGGAGTCTGGGCCGAAGCGATCGGGAGCAGGACGAGGAGTGCAAGTGCAGGCAGGGGACGGAGCGCCATCCGGATCATGCGGAGAAGACTAACACCGTGGCTGTGAGGAAGGCAGAGGGGACGATCTTTCGATTGTTGACGGTCGATCGATTCAAATGTCACGATAGTCTGTTCGCCTTTCCCTCATATGGATAAAGGAAGGGAGACGATTCAGAATCGTGTGTTGCGAGACCCTATCAACGCAATTTGCACGGAAGAGGCTAACTTTATGGCAGTACTCAGCACGAACACCGGGGTCAATACGCGCAGCAATCCAGCTGCTGCAACCAACGTCGCCGCTCTCTCGATGGTGACCACCCTCTTCTTCGTCTGGGGCTTCCTGACCTCGCTGAATGACATCCTCATCCCGCATCTGAAGTCGATCTTCGACCTGAACTTTGCGCAGGCGATGCTGGTCCAGTCGGCATTCTTCGCCTCATACTTCATCTTCGCAGCGCCCTCGGGCAAGCTGGTCGAGATGATCGGCTACAAGAAGACGATGGTGACTGGCCTGCTCGTGATGGCGGTTGGAGCGTTGCTCTTCATCCCCGCTGCCGCTGCCCCGTCGTATCCGCTCTTTCTCGGAGCGCTGATCGTGCTCGCGGCCGGTATCACCGCCCTGCAGGTCTCGGCTAATCCCTACGTGTCGGTCCTCGGACCGGAGCGCACTGCATCCAGCCGCCTGAATCTTGCGCAGGGCTTCAACTCGCTCGGCACGACGCTGGCCCCGTTCTTTGGCAGCATCCTGATCCTGAGCGCAGCCCCGAAGACGATGGAGCAGGTCCGGGCGATGTCGGCCTCCGTCCTTCAGACCTACCGGGTCCACGAGGCGTCGTCGGTCAAGCTGCCGTACCTCTATATTGCGGTTGCGCTTGTCCTGCTCGGGCTGTCGGTAGCCATCTTCAAGCTGCCGCGAATCGAACAGACGCAGGACTTCCGTCCCGGCGCGCATGCAGTGACCGACAGCATCTGGAAGTACAGGCACACGGTGCTTGGAGCGATCGGGATTTTCGTCTATGTCGGGGCTGAGGTCTCGATCGGCAGCTTCCTGGTCAACTACTTCACGCAGCCAGACACCGGCGGCCTTACGGTGCAGGCTGCTGCGAAGCTTGTCTCGTTCTACTGGGGCGGCGCGATGATCGGGCGCTTCATCGGTTCGGCGATCCTGCAGCGATTCCGTGCCGGCAGTCTGCTGGGTATCGTGTCCATCCTTGCGTGCTTGCTGGTCGGAGTCTCCATGCTGAGCTTCGGCAGCGTCGCGGTGTGGAGCATGCTGCTGGTTGGTCTGTGCAACTCCATCATGTTCCCGACGATCTTTACGCTTGGCATCGCTGAGTTGGGTCCGATGACGGGTAAGGGTTCGGGCCTGATGGTCGCGGCAATCGTGGGTGGCGCGATCATTCCGGTTGCCGAGGGAGTTCTCGCCGACAAGATCGGGATTCATCACGCCTTTGTGCTGCCGATTCTTTGCTACATCTTCATCGCCTATTACGGCTACGTGGGTTCAAAGCCGACCCGCACCGCGTAAGTCGTTAGCAGGTCGGATGTTGTGTGATGTTCACGTATGGGGACGCTTGGAGAGGCGTCCCCATCTGCGTGAGCAGAGGCGCATCCTGTTGATGCGATCAAAGTCAAGCGGCGTTGAAATCAAGGCACTTGCATACGGATTCATGCTGCTGTAATTTCATTCCAGTCCCAAAAGCACGCCATATTCCTGATCGAAACGCTGATGTTCCGACGTTCGGTTTTTCTGTACCTATGTCCTTCACGGACCCAGGCACTCGCGTAGTTGTCCCTGTTATTAAGGCTCCCATGGAAGAGACAGTTCAGTCCGTTTCGCAGGCATTCACACTCGAGCAGACTGAGTACCTCCGCGGCTTCTGGGCCGGGGTTGAGAACCGCGTGCAGGCTCCTTTCGTCGGCGAACTCCAGTCCGGCCGGTTCACGAACGATCCTGCCTCGGGTGTCGCCAATCTTGCGGAGGCGGAGCCGGTCTTCTTTGGAACTTCAGTCGAAGATCTGTGCAAGGAAGAGCGCTGGAAGTACGAGTCCAATCCGCTTGACGTGTGGGAGCAGCTTGTTGCTCATGCACAGGAGAATCGCCTGCCGGACGCAGAGCACACCTATCGATTCAAGTACTTCGGACTCTTCTACGTTGCCCCTGCGCAGGACTCGTTCATGCTGCGGATACGGGTGCCCGGTTGCATTCTGAGCTCGTCGCAGCTGCATGGACTCGCCGAGATCGCTGCCGACTGGGGTGCGGGGGAGTGCCACGTGACCACGCGCGGCAACCTGCAGATCCGGCAGTTCGAGCCGAAGAATATCGTCAACGTGCTGACGAAGCTGGACTTTCTGGGGATCTCGTCGAAGGGCTCGGGGGCCGACAACATCCGCAACATCACGGCTACGCCGACGACTGGCCTCGATGCACAGGAGGTGGTGGATGTGGCTCCGCTGGCTGCCGCACTCGAGCAGTACATCCGCAACTCGCGGGAGATGTACGGCCTGCCGCGCAAGTTCAACGTTGCCTTCGACAACGGCGGGTCGATCAGTGTCGTCTCGGATACGAACGACATCGGCTTCGTTGCCGTGCGCGTCGGGGGGGGGAAGAGCGTCCCGGCTGGCGTCTACTTCCGCGTGCTGCTCTGTGGAATCACGGGCCATCGCCAGTTTGCCAGCGATGCGGGGCTGCTAGTCCCCGCTGGCCAGACGGTGGCGCTCGCCGCTGCGATGATTCGTGTCTTCGGGGAGCATGGCGACCGGACCGATCGGAAGAAGGCGCGGCTGAAGTACCTTGTCGATCGGTGGGGCGTGGAGAAGTTCCTCGAGGAGACAGAGAAG
>CAZZZQ010000103.1:928-9174 GCA_964658405.1 uncultured Sphingomonas sp. | reverse complement strand
CGAGATGAAGGGCGAAGACTTCCGCCAGAAGGTCAAGCGAGCCAGCTTTACGACCTAAAATGCCGTGAGGAAGAAGAGGATGCCGGCGGCCAGCGCGAAGACAGCGTAAACGATCTCAGTCGATCGGGCGCGGCGATTCGCAGAAGCACCCGTCTCCGGCATCGTGATCCCTAGTTCATCGGACGATGTTCCTGAAATCGATGAAGTCATGACGATCTCCTGTTCCGGGGGAGGGCTCTTGTTGTTTGACGACCGCAGAAGGCCATTGGATGATCATCCTGCTAATAAGGGTACTAACGGCAAAGTAACCGGCTTTGTTGCGTCCCATTGTGAAAAGGCTGCGAAAGAGTAACGGGGCGTCCAATTTTGGAAACGGACAGTCGCATGGCGCCTTCCCCTTCATGGGGTTGAGAGGCAGGCGTTGTAGAATCACGGTCTATGAGTGAGCCGTTGCAGCACCAACGACCGGACGAATCGCTTCCCCCGGGAGCCCCCCTCTTTGCTCCAAAGAAGCCCGTCAAAGATGAGTTGCCGGTCAATGCCTGGGCGATCGCAGGGCTTGTAGTCCTGGTCATCGTCACGATCTTTACCTTTCTCGGCCGCCATAAGAACACCGTCCCGCCGAACACCATCCTGCCAGCCGACGGCTACGCGGCCAGCCTTCCGCTCTCCGACCTGGCGATGAGTGAGTCGACCAGCCTCTCGGGCGGTAAGTCCACGTTCATCGATGGTCACATTCGCAACACCGGCGCATCCGTCGTCAACGCGATCACGGTCCAGGTGCTCTTCAAGAATGACGAGGCGATGCCGCCCCAGGTGGAGACCGTTCCGTTGACACTGATCCGCACCCACGAGCCCTATGTCGATACTGAGCCGGTGAGCGCAACTCCCCTGACCCCGGGGGCCGATCAGGAGTTCCGCCTCACCTTTGAAGCCCTGCCCTCCAACTGGAACACGCAGATGCCGGAGATTCACATCATCCGTGTGGGCGTGAAATAGCCGGACGATGGCACCTTTTAGGGGGCAGTTCCTGCTCGTACCTGGAAGATTTTTCCCTAAGAGATCCACGGGCAGAACGCTCCGTTTCAAGCGGGAGATCAGAATCCTTCTGTATTGAAAGATTTAGGGCTATCCATCAGCCGCCATACTTTGGCAGTCCGCTTGCATAGCTCTCATGCGTGAACGTGTGGCTATGCCTCGCGCAAGCGGAACAAAAGGAGCAAACGACATGATGATTCATAGAAACAGCTTTGGTCTTTCCGTTCTCATTTTAGGAAGCGCTCTTGGCGCCACCTCGCTGGCTCAGTCCAGCACCTCTGCCGCACCGACAAGCACTCCTCCCCCTGCAGCAACGTCGATGAGCCCTGACAACGCGGGCAGCTACGCAACCGGCAAGCCACTTGAGCAGCAGTCCAAGGAAGGCTTCTGGGGTCACATGAACCCCTTGGCCCGCAAGAAGTGGGTGAAGCGCCAGGTCGACCCGATCAAGGATCGCACCAATGAACTCGATCAGCTCCAGGCAAAAAACGCAAATGATATTCGCGACGTAGACTCCCGCTCGCAAGCCGGCATCACCAAGGCCATGGGCGCAGCCTCACTCGCTGACCAGCATGCACAGGATGCGGCAAATCGTGCCAACTCCGCCAACACCCTCGCCGGAACGGCAAGCACCAAGACGGATGCGCTCCACGGCACGGTGAGCAACCTCGACCAGTACCAGACGGTCACCTCCTCCGCAGTGCCCTTTGCTTCCGGGCGTACCACACTTGGTCCCAAGGCAAAGTCGGACCTGGACGACATGGCCGCAAAGCTAGGAGCCGAAAAGGGTTATATCCTAGAGGTGCAGGGATACAGCCGTTCCGGAGTGCAGAACTCGCAGGCAATGGCGGATTCAGTCGTCCGCTATCTCGTGACGGAGCATCAGGTGCCGATCTACCGCATCTACCGGACGGGCCTCGGCAAGCAGAAGGATGTAGCAGCGGTCGACGGTGAGAAGCCTCTCAGCAATGGAGTGCGGATCACTTTGTTACACAACAGCCTGGCTACGATGGACAGTTCCGCATCCAATGGACCATCCAGCCGTCTCGCAACTGGAACGGCTAACCCGAGCAACCAGTAATCCCATGACGTTCGCGGGAGCAGTGCCCGAAGAGCACGCCCGTCAACAACCTCTCCTAACCAGAGAGAACTAAGGCAGATTGGCCCCTCACCCGAGGGGCCTATTTTTTTAAGCCTCAGAGATTCAGGGCACAGAAAAGCCGCCCACTCGGGACGGCTTTCTCAACAGTGTCGACCTTCAGGCCTTCAACGACCTGCCAAGGCCGGTCAGGATGAGCGTCATCAGAGACAGGCCGCGACGCCCGTCTTCACTCAGCGTGCGCTTGAGGATGGTGAACATTCCCGGCGGCTTTGTCTCTTTCTGGTGATCCGCCGTGGCCACGGTGATGGTCTTTGTCAACTCATCCAGTACCTCGGGATCAATGAGTGTCAGGATCTTAAGACCCGCGAGCAGGTTGCGGATCCCGTTGATCCCTTCCGGCAGCTTCGCGTAGTCCGACAGCTTGCCGAAGACGGTGTCCTTCGCGGCGATCAGGCCGTGCGCCGCATCAAGCAGCCCCTGGTCATGAGCCGCCTGGAGAACGTCATACGCCACGAGCAGCGCTTCGGCGTGCTGCCGGGGAGCGGCGTTCAGCCGTCGCTGCAACTCGAGGTGCGGATCGACCGGTGCTGGTTTGAATGCAATCGGATGTGCCATGAAGCTCCCTTACGTGCGCTCTTATACCGTGATGGACTTGATCTGGACGAGCTTATCGGCAGCCTGCGTACCTGGAATGTGATAGCCCGGCTGCGCCCACTTCCGCTCAATCTCGACGCCGGACTGCGGAGTCCGTGTGCCATAACGGAAGTTCCGGCGCGGCAGGGGATTCTCGCCCTGCTCCGGCAGAACCGTCATGCTCACAGCCGTCTCCTTATAAGCAGGCGTATGCGTGGCGCGATCCGTATGGCTGCTGGTCAGCTTGTTGACCGGTTCCTCAATCGAGTTCAGCGGCATATAGAGCTGCTTGCCGGAGACCCGATCCGAAACCAGCACCTGAACGCGAACGCGGCCGTAGGGCGATGCGATCTGCACATGGCGGCCGGTCGTAATGCCGCGCTCTGCGGCCAGCTCCGGGGAGACCTCGAGGAAGGTGTTCGGCGTAATCTCTCGGATTCCCGGTGTGCGATAGGTCATGCTGCCCTGCTCAAAGTGCTCGAGCAGCCGGCCATTGTTCAGATGAAGATCAAACTCGCTGCTGACCTCTTCGGACGGTGCGATGTACTCGATCGGGTAGAAGCGAGCCTTGCCGTCGGGGAAGGGGAACTTCTCCGTGAAGAGCAGCGGTGAGTCAGTTCCATCCGCGTGCACCGGCCACTGCTGGCTGTCGAAGCCCTCGAGCCGGTCATAGCTGACCCCGGCGAAGAGCGGCGTCAGCTTCGCGACTTCTTCCATGATCTGGGACGGGTGCGTGTACTTCCAGTTGCCGCCCATCCGGTTCGCAATAAGCTGAATAATCTCCCAGTCAGGCTTGGACTCACCGAGCGGATCAAGCGCCTTGTAGATACGCTGGATGCGGCGCTCCGTGCTGGTAAACGTCCCGTCCTTCTCAAGCGAGGTTGCCGCGGGCAGCACCAGGTCGGCGTACCGGCAGGTCTCCGAGAAGTTGATGTCCTGTACGATCAGGAACTCGATCTGCGAGAGCGCATTACCGACAAAGTTGGCGTTCGAGTCCGAGGTAATCGTGTCCTCACCCTTGATGTAGAGCGTCTTCAGGGTCCCGGCCAGGATTGCGTCGATCATCTGATGGTTGTCCTTGCCGTCGGTCGTCGGCAGCGTGACGCCCCACGCCGCTTCAAACTTGGCCCGGATGTCCGGATCCGTGACCTTCTGGTAGCCGGAGTAGACATTCGGCATCGAGCCAAAGTCGCTCGCACCCTGCACATTGTTGTGGCCGCGCAGTGGGTAGGCGCCCGCACCAGGACGCATATAGTTCCCAGTCAGCAAGAGCAGATTGGAGAGCGCCGTCGCCGTATCGGATCCGCCGCAGTGCTGCGTCACACCCATGGCGAACAGGATGCAGACGCCGTCAGCTGCCGCAACCTCGTTCGCGACGGTGATCAGCGTAGCCTCTGGCACACCAGTCACCTCGGCGGTATGCGCCAGTGTGAACGGCTCAAGCGACGCCTTGTACTCCTCGAAGTGGTTGACCCACTGGTCGATAAACTCGGTCTTGTGCAGGTTATGGTCGAGGATGTACTTCGCCACACCATTCATCCAGACCGCATCGGTCGAGGGGTTCGGCCGGAAGAAGAGGTCGGCGCGCTCCGCCATCTCGTTCTTGCGAAGGTCGGCGACGATCAGACGCTGACCGCGGAACTTGTGGGACCGCTTGATGCGTGTCGCAAGAACGGGGTGGTTTTCCGCCGGGTTCGCGCCGACGATCAGCACCAGGCCGGCGATCTCGATATCCGAGATCGATCCCGTATCGCCGCCGTAACCAACCGTCCGCTGCAGGCCCATGGTCGCCGGATTCTGGCAGTAACGGGCGCAGTTGTCGATGTTGTTGGTGCCGATCACCGCGCGAGCGAGCTTCTGCATCAGGTAGCTCTCCTCGTTGGTGGTCTTCGAAGAGGCGATAAAGGCGAGTGCGTCGGGACCGTGATCGGTCAGCACCTGCTTGAACTTCTTCTCGATGACGTCCAGAGCCTCCTCCCACGAGACCTCCCGGAAGGTGTCGCCATCACGAAGCAGCGGCATGACCAGCCGGTCGTCCGCGTTGACATGTCCCCAGGCAAACTTGCCCTTGATGCAGGTCGAGATGCCGTTTGCGGGGCCGTGGGTCGGCTCGATCTTTAGAATGTGACGGTCGCGCGTCCAGACCTCGAAGCTGCAGCCGACGGCGCAGTAGGTGCAAACGGTCTTGGTCCTCTTGACGCGCGCGTTACGCATCTCGGCCTCGGTCTCCGACAGCGTAAGGATGGGGCCGTAGCCGATCGGCGGCTCAATCCCCTTGACCACGTCGATCATATTGTCGAGCACCTTGGCGGGCAGGTTGGTGAAATAACCCGCGTGGCCGATCATCGAATTCTCCATGAGCGCATTGCATGGGCAGACCGTGACGCAGTGCCCACAGGACACGCAGGACGAGCCTTCGATCACCTCGCCGCCGTCCCACAGAACGCGCGGGTGAGCGCTCTCCCAGTCGATCGTCAGGGTCTCATTCACCTGGACGTTCTGGCAGGCCTCGACGCAGCGGCCGCAGAGAATGCACTGGTCCGGATCGTAGCGGTAGAAGGGATTCGACATGTCCTTCTCGTACGGCTTGACCGTATAGGACCTCGCCTGGTGCTTCACGTCGAGATCGGCAGTCGTATTGTGAACGGTGCAGTTCTGATTGTTGTTATCGCAGACCGTGCAGTACAGCATGTGGTTCTGAAGAATGCGGTCGAAGGCCTCGCGCTGGGCGATGTCGACCCGCTCGCCCTCGGTGGCGACGGCCATCCCGGCGGTCACAGGGGTGGCGCAGGCGCGAACAAGCTGCCCGTTCACCTCGACCATGCAGGTATCGCAGCTCTGGATCGGTCCCATCTGCGGCAGATAGCAGACCTGGGGGACTTCTTTCTCCCCCGCCGCCTTGGCCTGCCGGTTCAGCGCAGAGATCAGGAGCTCTCCTGCATGCGCGGAGATGGTCAGGCCGTTGACGATGATCTCTGTGTTCGGCGTGGTGTCGAGGGGGGTATTCAGAAGCGCTTTAGTTACGGCCATAATGCCTCAGATGCTCAGGAAGGTTGCTTACGTTATCCCTGCGGCAAATCTAGGCGTCGCAGGGGGTGAGGATCACTCTGTCGATACGTTTGGAGGGCGAGCTATGATCTGGGCCGCGGCTCGCGCTCCCGATCGCATTGCCGCGTGGACCGTGCCCCAGTGGCCGGTGGTGTCAGTGTATTCCCCGGCAAAGAAAAGAATGTCACCGACTTGTTGCGATAAACGGCCCGAGGCATCGATGCCGTCGGTTACAACGTAGCTATAGGCTCCCAGCGCGTACGGATCGGTCTGCCAATCGTGGGTCTCGCAGGAGAGGAGAAGGCCGCGGATCGTCTCCACATCGAGCGAGAAGATCCGGGCAAGCGTTGTGCAGGCGTGGTCGGCAATCGCGTCGGCGCTCATCCCGTCAAAGGCGGACGAGCGCGGACCTCCGATCCAACCGGTCAGGGTCTTGCTCTCCTCAGGCTGTGGCGTCCACCACACCGGCGGCATACACTCGGCTGCGAAGAGGAAGCTGAGCTCGGCGGCCTCCGGCTGAGGCGGCATCGAGGCCCAGAAGCGCTCGCGGAAGATCAGCGTGAAGCGCCGAACCGGCCCCATCTCAAGGAGGGCTGCATTCTCGAAGATCCCTTCAGGTCGCGGTGTGATCTTCAGGGTTGTGCTCTTCAGGACGGCAAGTGGGACGGCGATCACGGCGCACTTCGCGTTGAAGACCTCAGATCCGGTATGGGCCTCGACCAAACCCGGCTGCCATCGCAGCTCAAGAACTGGTTCGCTGAAGCGGATCAGGCCGCCTGCAGCCTTGACCTTTTCGGCCAGAAAGTCAGGCAGCTGGCCGTAGCCGCCGACCAGGTGGAAGCTGCGGTCAACCTCGCTCTCATCCTCTGCTCTCTGCTGGCGGATCAGCGCAAGCACGCTCGCGAGCCGATGATCGGCAGCGTTGAAGCCTTCAACGAAGCCGATCGCCTGCTGGCGCTGGTCGGGCGAGAGCGGCTTCGTGGCGATGTAGTCCGCAAAGCTGAGGTCAAGCCCCTCGTAGCTCTCCATCTCCTCGAGGATCGTCCAGATCTCGTCGCGATCCTCAGGACACGCAGAGAGAACGCCGCCCTGAAAGCAGAGCTGCGATCCCTCCCGCTCCCGGGTCTCGAGGCCTGCCTCATGGATCAGCTCCCAGAGCTCCGCCGGCCGGCCATGGATGAACTCGGCTCCAAGCTCAACGACCTCGCCATGGACGTGGCGGGTCAGGATGCGGCCGCCGATGCGATCCTGTGCTTCCAGCAAAAGGACGCGCCGGCCGGCCTCCGCAAGGGCTCGCGCCGCAGTCAGCCCGGCCATGCCTGCACCAATTACAAGAACGTCGAAGGTATTTGCTGGGTTGCTGACAACATCATTCATCAACTCTTTGGATGCGCGGCGGACTCGTTTGGAGGCGGACCAAAGCGCGTGCGCAGCAGCTGCATCGCCTCCTCGGCGGTCGCTGCGAGACCTTCAAGCTGGGCGTCCTCCGCGGCCTCGAGCATCGGCTTGAACTGCGGACTCGGCGGATATCCGGCGGCGATCAGGTCCCGCCCGGTCACCAGCAGCGCCGGCTGCGTGTGCTCCTCGGGCTCGGCTTCGAACTGCTCCCGGGCAAAGTTATAGAGACTCAGGTTGCCGTGGCAGGAGCTGCAGTCGAGCCAGTGCAGGGCCAGGTGCTCCTCGAACTTCGGCAGCCGGAGAAACCGTTTCAGCGTCGATTGCTTCATCTGGAGGATGTCGCCAAAGCGCATGTGGTTCTGCACGAGGGCCACGATCTGGGCGGTTTCGTCGTTTGAAAAGCGCAGCCGCTGCAGAACAACCTCGGCGATGCGGACCCCGACCTCGACGTGCCCGTTGAAGCGGATCCGGTCCTTGGGCTTGCCCGGATCAGGGGCCCGAAAGGTCGCCGGCTTCCCGATGTCGTGGAGCAGCGCCCCCCAGGCCAGCGTCGCCGAGGGGTGCGGCGGAAGCTGCTCCAGCAGCATCATGGTGTGGACCCAGACGTCGCCCTCCGGATGAAACTCCGGCGGCTGCTCCACGCCGTGCATCTTCACGGCCTCGGGGAGGATCTCGGCGAGCAGACCGGAGGCGTCCAGCAGCTCAAGGGCGCGGCGGGCATGCCCCTCGGTCAGCATCTTCGTAAGCTCGTCCCGGACCCGCTCGGCGCTGACCTGGTGAATCGTCGCCGCCTGCTTACGAATGGCGGCGAAGGTCTGCGCCTCAATCTCGAAGCCCAGCCGGGCGCCGAAGCGGATCGCCCGAAGCATCCGCAGCTTGTCCTCCGCGAAGCGAAGTGCCGGATCGCCGATCGCCCGGATCGTCTTCGCCGCCAGGTCAGCCTGCCCGTGCACCAGGTCGAGGACAGCGGCACGCACGTCCCCGGACTCCTCAAACATCAGCGGATCCAGCAGCATGCCGTTGACGG
>CAZZZQ010000103.1:0-918 GCA_964658405.1 uncultured Sphingomonas sp. | reverse complement strand
GGACGTCCTCCTGCGGATCCGTCGAAAAGCGGACAGCATCAGGGCGCCGACCATCGGTGTAGACCCCGTCATGGCGGAAGGTGGCGACCTCGGTGCTCGCGCCCTCCTGTCCACAGACCAGGATCACGCCGAAGTGGGCGCCGACCGCGAAGGTCTTTGGGAAGAGCGACTGGACGATTTCAGGCGTAGCGCTGGTCGCGACGTCGAAGTCCTTCGGCGTGATCTCCAGCAGCAGGTCACGCACGCAGCCCCCCGCGAAGAAGGCCTGGTGGCCATGCTCGCGAAGGGTGCGTGCAACGTGAAGCGCAGCTGCATACTGCGCATTTGTCTCAGAAAGCACGGTCATACGGACACTAGTGAGCCGCAGGCGGAGTCGCTGCCGGGGCCGTTGCGGGAGTGGCGGCAGGTGCTGGCTTGGGCTTCGGCTTACGCTTCTTCACCACCGGAACCGCCACGGGCTGCGGGCAGGAGACAGGCGCGACCGCGGCCGCCGGCGTGGCGCGCGCCTGGGTCTGGAGGGTGTGGATCTGCTCCGCCTGTGCCTGCGCGGAGGCCTGCAGGCTGTCGCCAAGATCCCGCCGGCGGCTCTCAAGGCTGATCATGGATTGCTGCAGCGCAGCGGTCTGCTGGCTCGGCGCGGAGAGCGTGGCGATCTGCGTGATGCGCAGCAGCACATCGTAAAGCGCCGAGACATTGCGAAACGCCGGCAGCAGCTCCGCAACCGAGCCCGGGTGCTGGTCTGCGACGGCGAGCAGCGGCGGGAGCGTCGTCTGGATATCGGTCGCGATCGAGTTGATGTTCGACTGCGTCTGCTGCGCGATCGTGTTCGGAACCTTCCACTTCTCAGGCCGCAGCGTCAGCAGCGTCTGTTGCAGGCTGTCGAGCGCCGGCTTTACGGTCGCCGAGGTCGAGAGCACA
>CAZZZQ010000102.1:0-9182 GCA_964658405.1 uncultured Sphingomonas sp. | reverse complement strand
CAGGCGCTGCGGGGTCCGTGGTCTTTGCCGGATCGTCACTGCTTTTCTGTTGAGCGCCCTTGTCCACAACCAGTGGCACGAGTGCAGGTGCAGCAGCGATGGCAGATGGATCGTAGTCCGGGTTGCTCTCCGGGATCAAGATGCTGTCCGGAACGATTGCAAGAAACCCTGCGGTACTTGTACCGACGCCGGCAATCGCCTGCACTGCGGAAGGAATCTCCTGGACGTACACGCCCGGGGAAAGATATGCGTTGGGCATAGCTGCTGCTCCTTATGAGAGACAAACACTTACAACGGATCCCATACAGATGGAATGAAACCATTTCGAAGGACGAGTCACACGAGGGGGCCGGGGACTGCGAAGTCCAACTACAAAGGCTCTGCGGGAAGCTCAAGATCCAGCCAGATCATCCGGAACTTATCCTGATGAACATCACCGATATCCGCAAGCACCTCGCAACGCAGGCCCTGATAGGTTGCGGCAATCATACATGGGCCGGCCGCCAGGTCTACGAGAAAATAGCTGCCATCTTCGCGGCTTGAGCTTCGCGCCGCAATTGCAACCATGCCGGTCCGTTGTGCCGTGATCTCCGCGTCGGCGATCGCCTGCTTTGCGGCATCACGCACAAAGCCGCCGACCGCTGCCTGATGCGAGATGATCTCCCAATCAGGCATGATCTGGCACCGGCACCGGTGCTGGAGACTGCTCGGTGATGCTTCGGAAACGAACGTTGCGGCCTGTGACCAGCGGCGTCTGCTGCGGAGCAAAGACGGGCATGGGGAAGGTCAACTCGTAATCGAGTGAGAGCTTCTGGCGATTCCCAAGCGATTGATAAGCAGACGTTGTTCTTTGAGGGCTCGAGTTTGAGAGCTTGCCGGTAAGTGCACCGTCGGACAGACCAGAGAGCGTCCCCGCAAAGAGCTCGGCAGGCAAGACGGGCGATCCCAGCAGTGCCGCAGCGAGTTGGCCAATGATGCCGTGCTCCTGCGCCGCATCGACATCGATCTTTCCGTCCGTCCACACGGTGACCAAATACGAGGCTGCTAGAAATACCGGTGGTCGCTGGACCTGCGCTGTGCCATCCGACTGTCGTTGGAGTGTCGACGCGTTGTCGCGCAGATCATCCCGCTGTGCGAGTCCCCACAGGAAAAGATTAACGAGCGGAAGGGCGCTTCCGACCGCAGGAAATCCGCTGCCAGGATTGGCAAATGAGATCGCAGGCTTGCCAACCTTATTTGCCACCATCACCTGCTGCAGAAAGGCCTGCAGCGTTTGGTCGAGATCGGCAATCACGCGCTCTCCCTTCGCTGAAACGACATTACATGAGTCAAGGCGCTCTTCAGCCTGACACGGAATATCTGCCGCCCGGTGTTGAGGGCTTGTGGTGAGCTATTGTCTACCGAGGCTCATGCCCCCGCCATCGCCGCGAGCCATTGCACTATAGATGGTGGTTTTTGTGCCAATGGGTCCGGCGGCGGTGACGCGCATATCGTACTGGAGCTCAGCAATGTCATTGTTCATCTGGGCGTTACGAATGACTACTTCTATCGTGAGTTTGCCGATGATGATGCCGGAGACGTCTTCTGCCATATCTACGCGGAAGTTCTTGATGGCGCCATTGCTGTAGAGCCAGGAGGGCGTGAGTGTGATTCGGCCAAGCTCTGTGGGATCATCCATGCCGAGCGCCTGCTCGAAGAAGTCATAGATACTGTAGATCTCGGGGTATTGGACCGGGCCAGTCCATGGATCAAAGTCCGAGGCGGACTTGCCTGCGGGCAGTACGTTCACGTCATCCGGACCGGAGATCTTTACGTTGTCTTTGAGAATCTCCCAAGCAGTTTTAATCAGATCTGCAATTTCACTCATGAGCGGGACAGCCTTTCTCGTTCCTGGAGCGGGGTTAGGATTTTTGCCGATGAACGTCCTGCCCGATGCAGTGACCATGAACAGGTTTGACTGTGTTGTTCGCGGATTCCTGGGTGGGTCATCGTCGACGTACCTCTGTTCCGGGGCCCAATAAGAGTTCGTTCTACCTCTTGCTGCGTGGCCCAATTATGGAACGATGCAGACAAGGTCTCCGGGCCAGTAGTTGCGCCAGATCCTGCCTTGTACACACGTTTGGGGACCGAACGCTCCATGCACCCAATACTTCGGCGCATCTACGTTATCGCGGTAGGTTGCAGCAGCAACCGCCGGAGTGACGCAGGTGTTGTCGCTCGGCCGCGCGCGCCGCGGAACTAAGCCCGCGTTGCACGGGTTCGGTGGCGCCTCCATGACCTGCTTAGGCGGCACCTCCATGACCTGCCTCGGCGGCAGGACCTCAGTATGGGCTGGCTTGATCAAAGTCTTCGGCGGAGAAGTGACCATCGGGGCGGTCTGCGTCGGGACGGGAGTTGGCTGTTTGCCTGTTGAGGCGATCAGGGCGACAAGCAACAGAACGACCGCGGCGGAGAGAGAGATGATGAGCCACGGAAGGCTCTTCGTCCCGACGAGGGTGATTGATGTGGGAACGAATGGCGGATCGGTGTTTGGCTGGCCATTCAACGCCACCCGGGATCCGTTCTTCAAGCTCTGCGCCACAGGGTCGCTCGTCTCGACACGAACGTCGCCTTTCCCTTCATCTTGACGAAGAACGAAAGCTACCTGAACGTCATGCTTGCTGAGATCCCTGACAATCCCGCGAAGCGTCATGAACGTCCTTTCTCAAACAGAGAAGCGTGGGCCCAGAAGCTCTTTTATTTGTTGGGCAAAGCTTAGCACACAGGACCAGGGACGTTCAAAGAAATGTTGCACGCTGAAAGTAGACTTCGTTGAGATTTGAGACGATCGACCGCCGGGTTATGGCCTCAAGGGCCAGTCAGGATTCGGCTGGGAGGACATCTTGAAGATCAGCTCTCCTCCCGTCATGACCTCTGAGTGGGTAAGAGAGTACCGATTCAAAGCTTTGCCATTCAGGGTCGCCGATTGAATGTATCTGTTTCCGACGGCAGCGCCTCGCGCAAGGATATGAAGCTGCCTGCCGTTTCCCATCCGGATTGTAATTTCGTCGAAGAGGGGGGTCCCGATCTGGTAGACGGGCGTTCCCGGGGCGACAGGGTAGAAGCCGATAGCGCTCATGATGTACCAGGCAGACATCTGCCCGCAGTCATCGTTACCGGCGAGGCCACCAGGAGTGTCGCTGTACTGGGTGTCCATGACATACCTGACCTGCTTCTGAGTCTTCCAAGCGGCGCCGGCGTTGTCGTAGAGGTAGGCGATATGGTGGCTGGGCTCATTGCCATGGTTGTAATAGTCGCCGGCGAAGAGGGCATCAAGTTTGCTGATAAACGCCTCCTTGCCGCCTACAAGTTGGATCAGTCCAGATAGATCCTGAGGGACGAAGAAGGTGTATTGGAAGGGGAGCCCCTCGGTGACCGCTGTGTCTGGTTTAGTCGGGTCGAAGGGAGTCTCCCATGAACCATCGATGCGGCGCCCCCGAGCAAACCCTGTCGTTGGATCGATGACATGCCGGTAGTTTTGTGCGCGATTGTGAAATGAAAGGGAGTCGTCCGTGTGGCCGAGGGCCGCGGCCATATCGCCTACGATCGAATCGTCGTAGGCGTACTCCAGCGTTCGCGATACCTGCTCGTTGGGATGGAAGGCGTCGGAGAGGTGGTCTTCGAGGGGAATGTAGCCATACTTGAGATAGGACGAGAGTCCTCTCCGGCCGCGACCATCCAGGTAGGCGGCACTGGTCTCAGGGAGCTCGGTCGCGTTCTTCTTCATGATCCGGTAGGCCTCAGCGACGTCGAAGTCACGGATGCCTTTCGCGAAGGCGTCCCCGATCACTGCGTCGGCGTGATCCCCGATCATCTCGGAGGTGTAGCTGTTCCAGGCAGGATAGATCGGGAGAAAGCCGCCCTGCTGACCCATGGCCACCAGCGACTTGACCATGTCGAGCTCGCGGTGCGGGTCAAGGATGGTGAAGAGAGGATGCACGGCTCGGAAGGTGTCCCAGAGCGAGAAGTCCGTGTAGTAGGTATAGCCGCGGGCATATTCGATCTTGCCCTCGCCCGCAAAGCCGGGATAGCTGCCACTGACGTCACTGAACACGCGGGGCAGCAACATGGTGTGGTAAAGCGCCGTGTAAAAAATGCGCTTGTGGACCGGGTCCGCCGTGATCTTGATGCGGCCGAGCGCGATCTCCCATTGCTCTTTAACTTGAGCGGCAACCCGGTCGAAGTCCCAGCCCGGAATCTCCGTGTTTAGGTTATTTCGAGCCTCCTGAAGGCTGGTAAAGGAGGTGCCGATCTTTGCCTCGACCGTCTCGCCGGGAGCCAGGTCAAACTGAACGAAGGTCTTTGGGAGAGCCCCCTCAACCTTTTGTGCGGCTGTGCCTGCGCTGTCTTCAACGTGGAAGGGGTGATCGAACCTTACGACCGAATAGCCGCTGAATCCGGCCAGCTTACCGCTCCCGGCATAGATCCGGTGCACGGGGTTTGTGACCGTGACCTCGCGCTGATCGACATCAACCCGCACCTCGCCTTCGCCGGTGATGGAGTTGTTTTCTACAACAATTCCGGCATGCCCGGTCTTACTGAAACGAAACCGCATAAGGCCGGCTCTCGTCGTGCCTGTGACCTCTGCATCGATGCCATAGCGGTCGAGATGAACCGCGTACTTGTAGGGAGTGGCTACTTCAGACTTGCGGTCGAAGTCAGAGGACCGAGCCACGGGCCCGGTGTCGGTCGAGCCGTTGAGCGGCATCAACGTGATTGCGCCGTAGTCCTGTGTGCACGACCCACTCAGAAAATGGCTTCCGCGAAAGCCCTGGATGCGAGTGTCCGTGAAGTAATAGGGGCTTACGCACTTTGTATTTGCCTCGCGTGTCTGGGGAGTCCATTGAGTCATGGCGAAGGGCATCCCGGTCGCAGGGTAGGTCTGACCTTCGTTCGCGGTGCCGATGTACTCGTCGACCGAGTCGACCGGTGATGAGCTGCCGGAATGAGACGGGGCAGAGTCTGGAAGCGACGACGAGAGAGCAGGCGATAGACCAGCCAGGAGCATTAAGAAGAGAAGGCGCATGAAGATACAAGTGTGTAGAACCAGAGAGCGGCGCACAAGTGATTTCACCGTAATAAGCGTATTCCTTAACCGTTAGGGGTGCTCCGCGCTTGCCGTTGGGGCCTGACTGGGCCGTCTGCGGGATGTTATACCCAGCTACGCTCTAAGAAAGAAGGACGAACGATGGCCGTGCAGGAGGCAGGCCCCATCGACAGCCACGGCGCTGCCATTGAAGTCGCTGGTCGATTCTGCAACGTGTGATGGCTTCCCCTCGTCTGAGGCGAGCCACTCGATTGAGAGAGCTTCTATTCTTTGTTGGCCAGCGCTGCATCCGGGATGGTTGCGAGCAGCTTCCCGGGCATGAGATTGGATCGAAAGTCTTCGGTCGGCTGTCAGGCTACGATACGAGCGCTGACAATATCGTCCGCGTCAATACAACGGATCTTCGTAAACGGATCGATGAGTATTTTGCGAATGAAGGTGCAGACGAGTCGCTGGTGATGAGCATTCCTCGCGGGAGCTACAAGCCGGTCTTTACCCCGCTACTGTCATCCCAGATCCCCACCATGGTTCAGATGCACTTCTTAGATGACCACTAAGGAAGGCCGGCTTAGTGATGCTGTTGACCTAAAATGAGTGGATGCGGTTCCTCGATAAGAACAATCTGGCCCTCCAGGAAGACTGGTATGGCAACAACGCCGCCGTCTGCTGCTTTTCATGCGGTAAGGTCTTCCTCGTATCTCAAATTCTGCACCGCAAGGGGCGCTCCTGCCCCCAGTGTGGGTTGTCGCATGCGACTGTGACCCGCACAGAGGTTGTGATTCAGGAGAAGCCCTCTCTTGAAGACCTGGCCGGATAGATCTGACGAGTCGGGCGCCAGGCAGCGCACTCGCCTCTGATGGTGTCTGCCTCGCTTTCGTAAGACCGGCGAGCGCCTCGGGCCGCCGATCGGCGCGGTCGTACCGATCGGCGCGTACGCCCCGCGATCGTTCATGAAGCTTCAGCACGCGGATCCGGAGGCCGTTAGAATCGCACGCGATTGTGGTGCGCCTAAAGCACTGGGCGTTCACTGGCATACTTTTCGCTACTCGGATGAAGCCTTCGATGAGCCTGCAGAGCGCTTCAAAGCGGAGTTGCAGTGTTCGAACGAGCTCCCTGAATGACCGGGCGTGACCAGACTACCTGGTGGACGGTCATCTGCATCACGCGGGCAGAGTACGAAGTAGTTGATGCCACAGCAATAAAACGGCAGGAGCCTTGCTTCTGCCGTTTTGTCGTAGGAGACGGTGCCGCTGTCAAAAGGTATGAGCGGTCGTCAAGGCTTGTTGGAAAGCAGCTTCCCGACCAGCTGCCGACTCAGGGGAATTAACCTGGTGCGGATTTAGCGGTGTCCGTCTGGAACTTATCCGGCGCAGCCTTCGTACCCCAAGTGCACAACCAATCGAGGAGAACGATGATGCGACGCGTGTTGCTCGCCGCTGCTTTATTGCTTTTGTCGCCGATCCCGCTTTCGTGCCGAAGCATTGCGCAGACTGCATGCAGCGGAAGATCCCTGACCGGCACGGTGCAGGACAGCACAGCCGCCGTCATACCCGGAGCCACCGTCCAGTTGGACGGCGGCGAGATACGGACCAGCGGTCATGATGGGCGTTTTCGCTTTACCTGCGTGGCTGCGGTATCCCACCACCTGAGCATATCGGCCCCCGGCTTCGCGGGAGTCCAGCAGGAGCTATCCGTGCGCCAGGCAACGGACGTTGCCATCACCTTAGTGCCGACCGACTCACTCACCGTCAATGTCGACGCTCAAGCTTCCGCTGGCCAGCCTGTTCTGGGCGGTTTGAACGGGGCGACCCTCTCCGGCAATCAACTGGCAACGCTTGCCGACGACCCCGATGACCTGCAGCGGGAGCTTCAACAACTTGCGGCCTCCGCCGGTGGGCGGCCCTCGGGGACGGTCATATCGGTCGATGGCTTTCAGGACGACAGCCCGCTTCCGCCAAAGTCGTCGATCGCCCGCGTTGAGGTCAATCCTGACCTCTTCTCGTCCGAAAACCGCCAGCCTCCCTTTGAGGGAGGTCATATTCAGATCTACACCAAGCCGGGAGCAAAGAATGTTCACGGCTCACTCTTCACGACGATCTCATCGCAGTTCATGAATGCCCGCAACCCTTTTTCGAACGACTCGAGTGCCACCGGCAAGCAGCGTTATGGATTCACGCTCACCGGTCCTGTCCGCAAAGAGGGCTCAAACTTCTCGCTCGCGCTGGAACACCGGTCGATCGATGAGTTTGCCGTCGTCAATGCAATTGCGCTGGACGCAGCTGGGAATCAGAGCTCAGTCGTCGCCAACGTCCCGACACCACAGCGGTTATGGATCGGCAACGCACGTGTGGATGTGCAGCTTGGGCCAAAGAATATCGCCTTCGTAAGCTATTCGGCGAAGGTGAATCACCTTTCGAACGTCGGTGTCGGTGGCACCTCTCTTCTTGCGACAGGCTATGAGTCGCAGACCTATGACCACGTGCTCCGCTTCAGTGACACGACCACGATCTCACCGAGTCTTCTGCATGAAGGCCGGGTCAGCGTCGACTTCCGTGGTGAGATCGATGATCCAACCTCGAACGCACCGCAGATTGAGGTGGCAGGAGCCTTTACTGGCGGTGGCGCAACGATCGGGCAGCAACGTATTCGGCAGATCCGCACGGAGTGGGACGACGATTTCATCTTCACGAAAGGCAAGCACTCCCTGAAGGCCGGCCTTCAGCTCTTCGCCTATGTCGAGCATCAGACACTGACCACAAACTTCAATGGGACCTATACCTTTGGCGGAGGCACGGCGCCGGTGCTGAACGGTCAAAACAGTGCGACGGGCGCAACGGAGACGATTAGCGGCCTTGAGCAATACCGTCGGACGCTGCTCTCGCTACCCGGTGGAACACCGACTCAGTACTCCTCTGTTGCGGGCGATCCGCGAGTAAGGTTTACCGAGATCTATCCTGCATTTTTTGCCCAGGACGACATAAAGCTTGTGCCGAATGTGACTCTGTCGGTTGGGTTGCGCTACTTCTTCGCGAACCATCCTGCACAGAAGAACGGCATCACTCCCCGGCTCGGAGTCTCGTGGGCTCCGGGTGGAAGCAAGACCCTGACGCTCAACGCTCATCTCGGCCTCTTCAGCGGTCATAGCCCGAACGGTCTCTCGTTTACACAGGCTGAACTGCTTCGCGAAGATGGTACGGCGCGGGTGACCTCGCTTGTCTATAGTCCCGTCTTTGGCGCGCCGTCAACCACGGACAGCTCGGTCATTCATTCGATCCGCACCGTCGCTCCGAACTACCGCAGCAACCAGGCTGTGATGGCGCAGGTGGGCCTCAACAAGACCCTGCCCTATGGCTTCACGTTTTCGTCCAATCTTATGTATACGCGCGGGTGGCACCAAGAGCGAACGCTCAACGTGAACACGCCACTAAACTCTTCTCCGACCGGTCCGCGCCCCGGCACACCGAACCTCAATGTGCTTCAGTTGCAGACCTCTGCGAACTACGCAGGTGAGATCGAGTTTGCTGGCATCGGAAACGACAAGCTGAAGGTAGTCCAGGTCTTTGTTGGCGCCGTCCGCATTCACATCCTTTCAAATGCAGATGACAATGCGTTCTTTTCTCCACAGAGTTCCTCCACAAATGCGGGTGAATATTCGCTCCAGACCGACAATGCGCTCTGGCAGAACTTCGCCAACGTCGACCTCCATCTCCCCTGGAAGGTGGTATTCAGCAGCAACTACTACGGGAACGGCAACACCCCCTTCAACATCACAACGGGCTTCGATAATAACGGCGATGGCAATTTCAACGATCGCCCGCAGTTCGCCCTGGCCGGGCAGCCAGACGCGGTTGCCACGCCGTTCGGGCGGCTCGTAGCAAGTGGTGGAACCGGCGTGCTCGCCCGCAATATCGCGAGCCTCCCCTGGAGCTTCCACGTTGACGGCAACCTTCAGCGTGTCTTCACCCTGAGTCGCAACTCGAAGGCAGATCATCTGCAGACTC
Organism: uncultured Sphingomonas sp.; assembly: GCA_964658405.1. Taxonomy (GTDB): domain Bacteria; phylum Acidobacteriota; class Terriglobia; order Terriglobales; family Acidobacteriaceae; genus Edaphobacter. Next base: position 95 of record CAZZZQ010000102.1, on the reverse strand, counting down.
TGACTGCAAATATCCGCTCTTCGAACCTGATTAATCACACCAACGTGACCGGAGAAGGGGGCGTACTTGGCTCCCCACTTTTCCTCGTCCCTTAC
>CAZZZQ010000101.1:0-9218 GCA_964658405.1 uncultured Sphingomonas sp. | reverse complement strand
GTCGCCCTCGCTCGATGCGCCGTACGCGATGATCAACGAGTTTCCCGCCGTAGCTGACTCGTTCAGAAGTTGAAAGGTTCCAAGGCTGGGCGCGCTGGACGTACTGCCGTCGATCGGCGCGGCCGCATAGGCAGGTTGTGTGAGGATGTTCGAACCGCAGGTCAGACTTACAAACGCTGTGGCAAGGAGGAGCAGGACTCGGGGAGAGTTCGCTGGGCTGTTGGTGCTCATGAGGTGCCTCCAATTGCGTTGATTTGGGTCGAGCAACCAATCAACTAAGGCAGATCTGGAGAGGGAGAGGAACAGGCGAGCAGTTACCTTAAGTAACTTTAGTTACTATATCAAAGGTACGGGCTAAACGGAAAGATCATCCCCGGAACATTGGGATCACCTGTTCCCATCGTAGCGTATGTGGCTCGCGGCGCTCTTCGCAACCATTGCGGAGCGTTTCGCCTCTTACCTGACATGACGATACCGAACGAGAAGCAGACCATTGAATCCGGAGCCAGGCGTGTGGAAGAGCAGGAGCACATGGCCGCTGGACTGAGCGAGCCGAAGGATGTCTCCATATTGGAGTCCGAACCCGAGGAGCGCGGCGGTGAGGCACCGCTCAAGACCGAACTCGGCGAGGTAACGCTCAGCATGTTTGTGCAGGGTGCGTCGACCCGCGTGCGTGTTGGAAACGCGCATAATGCTTCGGAGCTCTACGAGTACGCCTTCGAATCGGCCGAAGATGCCAACACGGCCATGCTCGATGCCGGGATCCTCACGCCCGACCAGGTCGCTGATGTGACCAAGCCAGCCGGGACCGGCATTGCGCTGACCGGGATCACCGTTGAACAGCTTGAGGCAGCCGGCCTGAAGCGGCACGGTGCTTCAACCATCTAACGCGTTCTGCGAACGGGTTCTTTGACATCGCCGGCGCTGGGCAGGAAGAACTGCTCGACGTCGGCGATTTCATTGGTCAGGGCGTATGGCGGCAGCGATTCGAGGAAGATCCTGCCATAGCGCTGGCGCTGCAGCCGCGGATCGAGCATCACGAGCACCCCGCGATCCGACAGCGACCGAATGAGACGGCCAAAGCCCTGCTTGAGCGTAATGACCGCGTTGGGGATCTGGTAGTCAAAGAATGGCTTGCCGCCGAGCGTCTCGATCGCCTCCATGCGCGCCTTCACCACCGGGTCCGACGGAACGGCAAATGGGAGACGATCGATGATCACGCACGAGAGCTGCTCGCCCTGCACGTCGACCCCTTGCCAGAAGCTCGACGTCCCGAACAGCACGGCATTGGGCGTGTCGCGAAACTGCTGCAGCAGTACGTTGCGCGGAGCAGTCCCGTGTAGCAGCAGCGGAAACGGGACCTCCGCGAGCAGGCGGTCATGGACCTCACGCATCTGCTTGTAGCTGGTGAAGAGGCAGAAGGCGCGACCCTTCGTAATCTCCAGAATACGGCGAATCCGCTCCACCGCCTTCTCCTGGAAGTCCGGCTCGCGCGGGTCCGGCATGTTCGGAGGCATGTAGAGCAGCGCCTGCTTCTGGTAGTCAAAGTGAGACGGAACGACCAGCTCCCGGGCACTGATCAGCCCCAGCCGCTTACGGATATGGTCGAAGCCGCCCGACACGGTCAGCGTAGCCGAGGTGAGGATGACGCTCGAGTAGCTGTCGAAGAGCGAGGCGTGCAACAGCTCCGATACATCGATCGGCGTCGCCTGCAGATGCGTGTGATACGTCCCCTGTGCCGGCCCTCGGGCCAGGTTGCGGACGCCTCCGGCAGGGCGGCGCTCAATCCAGAAGACGGTGTTCCGGTCCGGTGACTCCAGCAGAAACGTAAGGTGCGCCCGAATGTCAGCCGTCCGCTTCCGTAGACCCGGAGCCTCGTCGACGTTCTTCAGATGATCGAGCTCACCCTCGAGCCGTGTCAGCGCATTGACCGCGCCGGTGTAGGTGTCGCCGCTCTCCTCAAGGAAGTCTTCGCGATTCTCAAACGGCTGCCGCCCCACGCCAAAGCCTTCGTGCGGCAGCGCCGAGAAGAACATCCGCGCACGGTCCCGCAGGATCGCGCAGGCACTTTCGATCGAGCTCGTAGACGCCTGCTTGGCCTTCAGCATCAGGTCGACGTCACGGATCAGCTCCTCAAACCGCTGCGTACTCAGGCCGATTCCGAAGTAGCTGGAGGCGACCTCCTCAAGCTCATGTGCCTCGTCGAAGATGACCGCCGCGGCATCCGGGAGAATCCCCGCATCGGGTGCGTTTCCGGCCTGCTGCTTGATCGCCAGGTCGGCAAAGAAGAGGTGGTGATTGACGATGACGATGTCGCTCTCGAGCGCCTTCCGCCGCATCGTCGTGACGAAGCAGTTCTCCCAGTCCGGGCAGCTCTGGCCGAGACAGGCCTCGGTCTTCGCGTCGAGCTTCGTCCACAGGGCAGACTGCTCCGGAATGTCGTTGATCTCCGCCCGATCCCCGGTGACCGTCTCCTTCTCCCAGGCGGAGATGGCGTGGAACTGCGAGATGTCCTCGAGCCCGGTCAGGATCGGGCTGGCACGCAAGGCGTACAGCTTGTGCTTGCAGAGATAGTTGCTGCGGCCCTTCATGTAGCAGACCTTCAACGGCCCAAGCAAAGACTCGAGGAACGGAATGTCTTTGAAGTAGAGCTGCTCCTGCAGATTTTTGGTCCCGGTCGAGATGATGATCCGCTGCTGGGCCTCGCGCGCCATCCGCAACGCAGGCAGCAGGTAGGCCAGGGTCTTCCCTGTCCCGGTTCCGGCCTCGACGATCAGGTGGCGCTTGTCCGCAAACGCCTTCTCGATCGATTTAGCCATCTCGTACTGCCCCTTGCGATGCTCAAAGGCGAGCGAGGAGCGCGAGAGCATCCCGCCGGGCGCGAAGAAGTCATGCAGATTCGGAAGATTCTCCGGCGGCGCAGGCGTAATCGAGATGGGAGCGGAGGTCGTCAAAAGAGGGTGCAACTCTCATGATAGCGGCAGGGTTTGAGAACGATCGACACCGAAGCGTGGGATGAAACTTCGCCGCACACTTTTAGAGCTTGCCCTCGGGACCCACTCCATGTAGATACATAGAATGACTTCCAAACGGATTCTCCTTTCGCTTGCCCTGCCGTGCACGCTCACCCTGGCCTCGTTCACGCAGTCGCCTGCCGCGCTGCCCGAGGTTCCGACGACGCATGTCCTCGCCATCGGCCACCTCACCGCTGGAACGACCCGTGACAGGATCACCCCGGTCATGCAGCAGGAGGTCCGCGACACCGTCCGCCTCTACCTCGCGGGCAAGCTCGACCAGTGGTTTGTGCGGCGGGACCAGAGCGGCGTCGTCTTCCTTCTGAACGTCACGACCGTCGCCGAGGCGCATGCCCTGCTCGAGAAGCTGCCGCTCGGCCAGGCGAAGCTGATGGAGTTCGACCTGATCCCGGTCGGCCCTCTCAGCCCGCTGGCCATTCTCATGAAGGATGGCGGAGCCGCCGCCCAGTGAACTGCCTCTGTGCGAGCACCCGCCGCGCTTCCCGCCTGCTCTCCCGACACTATGAGTCCTGCCTGCGCCCGGCGAACCTGACCCCAGCGCAGTTCGAGTTGATGGAAGCGCTCCACCGCCGCCCTGATCAGTCACAGGCCGCTCTCGCCGCCGCGCTGGAGCTCGATCAGACGACCCTCTCTCGGAATCTCAAGCTCCTGATTAATCGCCAGTGGGTGCAGAGCGCATCCTCGTCGGTCGACCGGCGGAAGGCCTGCTACAGCCTTACCTCGACGGGCGAGGCCACGTGGGAGGCTGCATTCCCGCACTGGCAAACGGCCCAGGCCGTCCTTGAACAATGTCTCGGACCCGACTGGCAGGCAGCGCTCCAGTTGATGGCCCGCATCGGTGCTGCAGTCCCAGGGTAGCGATTTAGAGAGTTTCCATGCGGATTAGCTGAAGGATCGCCGCTTGATGCCTGTTTTGGCTCCCTATAATAGAGGATGGCGCCTGGCGTCGAGAGAAGGCACGACTATGGCACAACGAGACGACAAGAAGCGGTTAGGCAAGAAGCACCGAACGGCGGCGACCCGCCCGAAGAAGGGTCGCGCGCCCAAGGCGACGCCGACCACCGGGGCCGTGGACCCGCGCAAGCGCAAGGTGCTGTCGAGCAAGCGCGCCGAGGTCAACAAGCTTTCGAAGCTCCCCAAGCGCTCCCCCGAGAACGAGCGGCGGACGACGCTGCGGCAGGAGGGCGATACCCCGAAGAAGCCCGTCAAGCGTGCCGGAGCTCCCGGAACCAAGGCTGCTGCCAAGAAGTCCGCGAGCCCGCGTCCGAAGGATGGCATCGTAGGCCGCCAGACCCCGACCTCCGCCAACGTGGCCGGACGCGGCGAGCGGCTCGGCGATGAGGAGCAGCAGTGGCGTGAGATGGAGTGGATCGCCGCGCAGATGGTCACAGAGACGGAGAGCGTCGACTCCCGGCTGCTGCCGCTGATTGCGATCTGCGGACGCCCGAATGTGGGCAAGTCAACCCTGTTCAACCGCCTCACCGGCTCCCGTCGGTCCATCGTCGGCGACGAGCCCGGCATCACCCGCGACCGCATCTACGGCGAGATCGAGTGGCAGGGTCAGGATGCGCGCATCGTCGACACCGGTGGCGTCGTTCCCGACGACGAGGCGCTCATTCCCTCCGAGATCTTCCGCCAGGCCCAGGTCGCGCTCGAAGAGGCCGACGCCATCGTCATGGTTGTCGACGGCCGCACCGAACTGGCCTCCCCCGACATGGAGCTGGCCCGCCTGCTGCTCCGCGGCGGTAAGCCGATCTTCCTCGCAGTCAACAAGATGGACACCGAAGCCATGCTCGTCCAGGCAGAGAACTTCCGCCGGCTGGGCTTCCGCAACGTGCTTCCGATCTCCGCCGAACACGGCACCGGCATGGGCGATCTGCTTGACGATGTCTTCGCCGTGCTCCCTGAGCCGCGCGTTGCCGTCGCAGAACCCGAGGTCATGCTGACCGCCGACGATGAGGCCGAAGAGGATGAGACCGGACCGAACTTCACCCCGGCCGCCGACTCGACCCTCGCGCCCGGGGCCAGCCTCGCACCGAAGACGGGGCCGGTCCGCCGCCTCCGCTCGCATGGCGAGTACGAGCAGCGCGAGACCAAGGTTGCCATCATCGGCCGCCCGAACGTCGGTAAGAGCACGCTCCTGAACGCGCTGACCGGAACCGATCGCGCCATCGTCAGCCCCATCGCCGGAACCACACGCGACGCGGTCGACGAGGTCGTCGAGCGCGGCGGCCACAGCTTCCGCTTTGTCGATACCGCCGGAATCCGGCGCAAGGGAAAGACCAAGCTGATGGCCGAGAAGCTCTCCGTCATCATGGCGCGCAAGCACCTTGAAGCGGCAGACGTCTCGCTGCTGATCATCGATGCGACGGAGGGTGTTGCCGCCCTTGACGCTAACATCGGCGGCTACGCGCACGAGAGCGGCCGCAGTGTCGTCATCGTCATCAACAAGTGGGACCTGATGTCGAAGGTCGGCCCGGATGGCATGCGACTCTTCGACGGCAAGCCGCCCGCGGACCAAAAGGTCTACGAGCAGCAGGTCCGCGACAACCTGAAGTACCTCGAGTACGCTCCGTTGCTCTTCATCTCTGCCGCGGACGGCAAGAACATCGAGTCGGTCTTCAAGAAGGTAGAACTGGTGTCCCGTGAGCGCCGCAAGCGCGTCACCACCGGCCAGATGAACAAGTTCCTCGAAAAGGTCGACTTCCAGAAGGCCAGCGTCCCGATGAACCGCCGCGTCCGGATCTACTATATGACCCAGGCCGCGGTCGCTCCGCCGACCTTCGTCCTGTTCACGGACAAGGATGTGAAGATGCACTTCTCCTTCGAGCGATTCCTCGGCAACCAGATCCGCGACCACTTCGGCTTCATCGGCAGCCCGATCTGGTTCAAGATCAAGGCCCGCAACAAGAAGAAGGTCGCTGAATAATTTTTGCAGGACAGTCATGAAAAAATCGCATCGTAGACAGCATGGCGACTGTCTACGATGCGATTGTGATTGGTACGGGTGCAGGCGGCGGAACCCTCGCGCTGCATCTTGCGAAGGCTGGAAAAAACATCTTGATCCTCGAACGCGGCCCGTTCATGCCGCAGGAGAAGCTGAACTGGGATACGTCGGCCGTCTTCCTCGACAATCGCTACCACACCAAAGAGGTCTGGCAGGATAAGAAGGGCAAGGACCTCCACCCTCAGCAGGCCTACTTTGTCGGAGGCCAGACCAAGGTCTACGGCGCGGCGATGTTCCGGATGCGCGCGGAGGACTTTGGCGTCATTCACCACAAAGGTGGCGTCTCCCCCGCCTGGCCGATCTCGTACTCCGACTTAGAGCCCTACTACACGCAGGCCGAAGAGCTCTTTCACGTGCACGGCGACCTCGGCGAAGCACCGTCGGTCCCGGGTGGCTTTGGCAGCAGCTTTGACCCGACCGAGCCCTTCCACTCGAAGCGCTATCCTTATGCAGCCTTCAAGAATGAACCGCGTATGCAGGCAATTGAAGACGATGTTAGGAAGAGCGGTATTAACACCTTCCCCATCCCGCTGGGCCTGAAGCGTAACGCCGAAGATCCGCTGGCAAGCAAGTGCATCCGGTGCGATACGTGCGACGGCTATCCCTGCCTGGTCCACGCAAAGTCGGACTCCGACATCAACTGCATCCGCGAGATTATGCACCTGCCGAATGTGACGCTGCTCACAAACTCGCGCGTGACTAAATTGGTTACAAACTCCACGGGTACGACCGTCACTTCGGTTGAGGTTGACCACGGCAAGGACGGCCCTGCAAGCTACGAGGCAGGATTCTTCGCGGTCTGCGCGGGCGCGGTGAACTCTGCGGTGATACTCCTCGCGTCTGCGAATGACAAGCATCCGACCGGTCTGGCAAACAGCTCCGACCAGGTTGGCCGCAACTTTATGTACCACCAGGCGGACGCGCTGCTCGCGCTCTCCACAAAACGTAATGATGACAGCTACACAAAAACGTGGGGCACAAACGACTTCTACCTGAAGGATACGGACGAGAGCTATCCCTTCCCTCTTGGCCAGGTGCAGCCGGTTGGCAGCTTCCACCACGAGATGATGAAAGGCGACGCTCCGCCGCTAACGCCAGGCTTTGTTCTCGAAACGATGAAGCAGCATGCTGTCCCGTGGTGGCTGACGACAGAGGATCTGCCTGATCCCGAAAATCGAGTGACACTCCACTCGGTCACTCCGAACTCTGTATCGAGCACACAGCCAGGTCTAGGCGGACCGCATGGTTCGGGAGACACTGGCCTGGTCAATGAGACGGCCACCGTGCAGGTCGCTGCACCTCATCGGATCCAGCTGTCGTACACGCCTAATAACGTTGAGAGCTTCGACCGGCTGAAGGATCGCTGGGTGGATGTGCTGAAGAAGGCTGGACATGCAGACACATCGATTCCGCTCCATGCCTACTTCAAGAAGCGGATTCCGCTTGAGGGTGTGGGACATCAGAACGGGACGTGCAGCATGGGTCATGATCCCGCAACAAGCGTGCTGGATCCGCACTGCAAGGCGCATGATCTCGATAACTTGTACGTGGTTGACGCAAGCTGCTTTGTATCGGCAAGCGCGGTGAATCCATCCCTGACGATCATTGCAAATGCAATCCGCGTCGCCGATCACTTACTGGCAGACAGGCTCTAAACCGTACTCACGGAAAGCATCCAAAACGCCACGAAGTGGCGCCCGCACAGCGTCAGGGCGCCCTTCGTGATTCTTGAATCTACCGCACACCTAACCACTCATCCCACGCAGCAAGCGCCCGTCCGCACTGTAGCGCATGCCGCTCCTTCTTATCCCGCATCTTCTTTCGAAGCTCCGTCTCGAGCGGCTCCAGAAGATCGAAGGTGATATTTGCCGGCTGGAACTTCTTCGTTTCGGCATGGGTGATGTAGTGCGTCAGCGAGCCATTCGCAGACGCCCGCGGAGCCTGCAGAGGTATGGCGTCGTGCGCAAGCTTCGCAGCATAGAAGCCTGCCAGCATCCCTGATGCGATTGACTCCGTGTATCCTTCGACACCGCTCAGCTGGCCCGCAATCATGATGCTCGGATGGGCCTTCAGCTGCAGCGTCTCCGTAAGCAGCGACGGGGCATGAATGTACGTGTTCCGATGGATCTGGCCGTAGCGCAGGAAGGTCGCGTTTTCAAGCCCGGGAATAAGCCGTAGCACCCGCGCCTGCTCGCCATACTTCAAATGATTTTGAAAGCCGACCAGGTTGTAGGAGTCCGCGCGAAGATTTTCCTGGCGCAGTTGGACGCAGGCATACGGCCAGCGCCCGGTCTTCGGATCGGTAAGCCCAACCGGCTTCATCGGCCCGAAGCGCAGCGTATCGCGGCCACGGCGTGCCGTCTCCTCGATCGGCAGGCAACCTTCAAAGTATTGGAGCTTGTTCGCCGTTCCATCGACGGGAAACTTCTCCCAGTCCTTCGACTCCACATTTTCGGCAGTCGTCAGGGCATCGAGAAACGTCTCGTATTCGTCCTTCGTAAACGGGCAGTTGATGTAGTCGGCCGTGCCCTTGTCGTAGCGCGCGGCGAAGTACACCTTCTCCATATCGATCGTGGTCGCATCGACGATCGGGCTGATTGAGTCATAGAAAGCCAGGTGATCGGACCCGGTCAAACGCTGCAGCTCAGCCGCAAGCGCCGGACTGGTCAGCGGGCCGCTCGCGAGGATCGTGATGGTGTCTGTGTCAGTCTCGTCGAGCTGCGTTACCTCTTCGCGATGCACGGTGATGAGCGGCTCCGCAGCGATGCGGGCGGCGACCCGTGCCGAGAAGAGCTCGCGGTCAACAGCGAGCGCGTGGCCCGCAGGAACGGCCGTCGCATCCGCATCAAGCAGAAGGAAGGAACCCGCGCGGCGCATCTCCTGCTTCAGCAGCCAGGGAGCGGTGTTCTCGGACTCCGACTTCAGCGAGTTCGAGCAGACGAGCTCCGCGAAGTCACTGGTCTGATGAGCTTCGGTCGAGCGATGTGGCCGCATCTCGTACAGGTCCACCGTGCAGCCCAGGCGCGCGGCCTGCAGTGCAGCCTCAGGGCCGGCGAGACCGCCACCGATAATTTTGATTCGTTTCGTCAATTTGCTTCCTTGCTGGTGGGTTGCGAGAGCGCGGCGGCGAGTGCAGGCAGTGCATCGCCTGAGACGCGCATGCCCTTCCACTCGGT
>CAZZZQ010000100.1:0-9229 GCA_964658405.1 uncultured Sphingomonas sp. | reverse complement strand
TCCCGGCTGAACCACCTCGGACGTCGTTGCCGTCACTCCGTACTTCTCCAGGAGCCCATGCATCTCCTTTGCAAGCTGCGGCGTGAAGTGTCCTAGATAGTCGTCGAGTGAAAGAAAACAGGTCGACAGGCCAAGCTGCTTCACGCGTGCAATCGTCGCCTCAGGGGCGTGATACGGCTTGATCAATAGGCCGAGGGCCATTGGCTTCATCGCGGACCCCGGCGTCGCAGGTTCAACGTGGAGGGCCGGGGAGGCGGCGGCTGTAAGCGATCGTGCTATCGGATTTGTTGCAAGCAGTGTTGCTCCGACGGCTGACTGGATAAAGTTACGGCGATGCATGGAGCACCTCAACGGACTCGTGAATGCGTTTGGACGACCAGGATCAGCAGGAACCAGACCGCAGGAAGCAAGCTGCAAAAATGGCTGCAGATCTGCGGTCTCTCAACGGAAATAGGGAACGGTTCGCTCGGTTGAGTGAAGGTTAGGGGAACAATCTTTGCGTGTCAACACCGATCTGCCATGCCACCTGCCTCCTTAGGTCATGCGTTGCCCTGCTGTCCCGGATGACCTAAGGGGGGTGATGCGACCCCCTTTTGAACTGGCGTATCCTACTCCCACGCCCCTTGACCGGAGGATTCATGTCGACTGCTGCGAATCATCCCCACATCTTTATCTCCCATTCCTCAGCCGAGACAGCCGTACGGTCGCGCAGCTCTTCCGTTCCCTGGTACCTGTGGACGGGCGTTGTAGCCGTAACCTCCGCGACGATCGGCGCGGCCTGGGATGTCTCGTGGCATCGTTCCATCGGTCGCGACACCTTTTGGACGCCCGCCCATATGGCCATCTATGCGTGCGGTGTGCTGGCGGCGATCGTCGGCGTCTTCCTGGTCCTGAGCTGTACCTTCGGCAAGGACGCGGAGCTGCGGGAGTCATCGGTCCAGATCCTCGGGCTGCGTGCGCCACTCGGAGTTTTTCTTGCAAGCTGGGGCGGTCTGGCGATGCTGACCTCCGCTCCCTTCGATAACTGGTGGCACGACGCGTATGGCCTCGACGTAAAGATCGTCAGCCCGCCGCACACCCTGCTTATCCTCGGAATCCGCGCAGTCTCGATCGGCATGCTCTTTCTCATATTGGCCGCGATGAATCGTGCAGCGAGCGCAGGTGCTGCAAACTTCAAGTCGCTGCAGATGCTCTTCCTCTACCTCGGTGGACTCTCAATCGGCGGGCAGATGTTCTTCCTCCAGGAGTACACCTGGGACATCGTGCTGCACCGCGCATCCGCGTATATTGCGATGGCGATTGCACTTCCCGTGATCTTCGCTTTGATCGCGCAGGCATCACGCTTTCGCTGGGCCGCGACGACCGTAGCGGCGATCTACATGGCCGTCCTGATCGCCGAGATCCTCATCCTCCCACTGTTTCCCGCGCAACCTAAACTCGGCCCGGTCTTCTTCCCGGTGACGCATCTCGTGCCTGCCAAGTTCCCCATCCTCATCGTGCTCCCCGCCCTCGCGCTGGACCTCCTCTGGCAGCGGACCAAAGGCTGGAAGCCGTGGCAGATTGCCCTCGCGTCTGGCTTCCTCTTCGTCATGGTGCTGGCGATCGTAGAGTGGCCGTTCGCCAACTTCCTGATGTCGCATGCAAGCCAGAATCGTTTCTTCGGCACGATCTACTTCGACTACAACTCGCGCCCGACCAACTACGATCGGCTGCGTCACTTCTTCAATCCGGACAGCGGACTCCCGCTCTACCTTGGCCTCTTCCGCGCCGCCGTGTACGCTTCCATCTCCACCTGGATCGGCCTTGGATTTGGTCGCTGGATGCGAGGCGTACAGCGATGAGGTTGGCGAAGGCGCTGGTGATCCTCCTGGCTGTTCTCTTCGGGCTCGTAGCTCCGGCACATGCACACCTGGGCAACAAGGATGTCTTCGAGCAGGTCTCCGCCGGACCATACAAGCTCTACGTCACGATCCGCCCGCCGACCGTGATTCCAGGCGTCGCTACGATCGAGGTCAGAAGCTCAGGGGCGGCGGTCCAGGCCATCCGGATCACACCGATCCCGCTGATAGGCGAGGCCTCGAAGCATCCGCCGGCCTCCGATCCGATGAAGGCGTCTGAGGTCGATCCTGCGTTCTTCACCGGCTCGCTCTGGCTCATGGCCCCCGGCTCCTGGCAGGTGCGCTTCGAAGTCGCAGGTGCCGGCGGACCCGCGACGGCCCGTATCCCGGTTCCGGCTATGCCACTCTCTCTTGCCGATGCAGCGGCCGCTTGGCGTCACCCTTGGTGTCCTCGGTCTGCTCCTCACGATCGGAATGGCCGGGATCGTCGCCGCTGCTGTTCGCGAGGCGAGACTGGTTCCGGGCGCAGCACCCTCCCCTGCAAATCGCCGGCGAGCTGTCATCGCCTCGGTCGTGACCCTCTTCCTTGTCAGCCTGATGGTCTACGCCGGCGGTCGCTGGTGGAAGGTCGAGGCGGCCGGCTTTGCAGCCAGCATCTACCGGCCTCTGAGCTTTCGCCCGATCCTGACCGGCAATACGCTGGACCTTGCGATCGGAAGCTACGATCCCGGCGGTCCCCAGACGTGGAAGGCCCGCCCCAACAGCGATCTCCTCCCCGATCACGGCCACTTGATGCATCTCTACGCAATCCGTCAACCCGAGATGGATGCCGTCTTCCACCTGCATCCTGAGCAGGTGTCGCCCGGGCACCTCCGGACGATACTTCCGTCCATGCCGCCCGGAACGTACAAGCTCTACGGCGACATCGTCCACGCGACAGGCTTCCCCGAGACCCTCACCGCCAGCCTTGTCGTTCCCAACGGCGTGCCCGCTGCACCGCTAAGCACTGAAGATGCATCGGCCCTCCCCGCTCCTCTCTCTGCAGGCGATCTGGGACCGTCCTACAGACTGCCGGACGGATACTCCATGGTGTGGGACAAGCCGGCGGATCTGTCGGCAAACACGGGGTACACTCTGCGCTTCAGGCTGCTTGACCCGGAAGGGAAGCCCGCGACCGGGATGCAGCCGTACCTTGGAATGGCAGGGCACGCTGCCTTCGTAAAGACCGATGGAACAAGCTTCGCCCATACCCATCCGGATGGGTCGGCCGCAATGCCGGCGATGATGCTAGCGAACGAAGGCCCCAGCGACGCAATGAACATGGGTGACATGGGAGGTGCTGCTACTGCCATCGCACCGGTGGTCGAATTCCCTTACGGCTTTCCTTCCGCAGGCCGCTACCGCATCTTCATCCAGATGAAGCACGCAGGCGTGGTGGAGACAGGGGTCTTCGACGCTAAGGTCCGCTAGACGATCAGCACTCGGACCTGCTGCCTGCGGAAGAGCTCCACAAGCTCCGGCGAGACGCTGTCATCGGTGATGATGGTGTGAATCTGCGAAGTGGCGCAGACGTTGTTCGCGCTGATCATGCCCATCTTGCTGGCATCGGCGACGGCGATCACACTGCGCGAGTGTTTGACCATCTCGCCGAGAATGAGCGCTTCATCCGACTCGATGACCGTCAGGCCGTGCTCCGGATGAATGCCGCACGCCCCCATGAACACCTTGTCAAAGTGCAGTTTTTCGATCGAATGAAAAGCCGTCGCTCCGACCATGGAGAAGCTGCCCGGCCAGCGGATAGAACCACCAGTCAGAGTGACAGTCGCGTTCGGTTGGCTCGAAAGCTCCATGCCGATGTTGACCGCGCTGGTTACGATGTGGATCCCTTCACGATGCCGAAGGCTGCGGGCGACCTGTGTAGTCGTGGTGCCGGGCGAGAGCGCGATCGTCTCTCCTTCAGCAACCATCTCGGAGGCTGCCAGCGCGATACGACGCTTCTCATCGGCAAAACGCTCCTCGCGCAGCGGGAAGGCGGCGTCGAACTTGAACGGCTCGTAGGTCAGCTTTCCGGCAAGCTCTACGCTGCCGTGCGCCCGATTGACAAGGCCGCGCTCCTCCAGCTTGATCAGATCCCGGCGCACGCTGGCGGTCGAGGCACCGATGGCCGCAGCAAGATCCTCCACACAGCTGGAGCCCTGCTGCAGGAGCAGATGCAAAATCTGATTGGCGCGATCGATCGTCTTTGTAGGCACGGGCTTCTTCTTCCTGGTGGACAAACCTAAGCTTACGCGATGACGACCTGACGCGCGTTACCAAAAGGTTGCATAAAAAGAGTCTATAAATTCAACAGTTTGCATAAATTTGCAGAATTACGTTGACAGGCCTCTTTGAAGTTCCTATGCTCGGCAAAGTTCATATCCGGTTAACAATCTGGAACGACTCTCCTGGAGCACTATCTGATGAAGTCCAAGTGTACGAAGCTTGTCTCCGCCCTGGCCTGTTGCGCCCTATCCTTTGCCGTCGGCAATCCCTTCGTCTTCGCGCAAAATGTCACTAGCTCGGTCAGTGGAGAGGTCACGGACACCACCGGAGCACTGCTGGCGAAGGCGCATGTCGTCGCCGAGAACGTTGCTACCGGCGTAAAAACCGCGGGCGACACGAATGATTCAGGGGTCTACAGCATCCGTTTCCTGCCGATCGGTCAGTACCGGCTGATGATCACCGCCCCCGGCTTCGGCGAGCTGACTACACCAGTCTTCCAGCTTGAGATCAACCAGACCGCGAAGCTGAATGAGAAGCTCAGCGTAGGCGCGACCAGCTCTGTCGACGTTCAGGCCGCAGCGCCGATCCTCGACACGCAGGACGCCTCGATCGGCACGACCTTTTCCACCAACGAAATCGCGAACATCCCGCTGAACGGCCGGAACTTCTCGTCCGTCACCCTCTTCCAGCCGGGTGCCGTCACGACCGATCCGCAGGGTTTCACCGGTAGCAACGCGATTGAGCGCAGCACATTCAACAACGGCGTCGCTTCGATCAATGGCAACCGTAACCAGGCGAACAACTACACCCTGGACGGCGCTGACCAGAACGAGCCCCAGAACAACCTGATCGCCTACAACCCTGCTCCCGAAGCCATTGCCGAGGTTCGCGTTGTCTCTGCAAACGCACCGGCATCCTTTGGTAACGCCAATGGCGGCGCGGTGATCTCGATCCTGAAGTCCGGCACTAACCAGTTTCATGGCGGTGTGTACGGCTACCTCGAGAACTACAATCTCGACGCGAACACCTGGGGAAACAAGCACGCGTTTCCGATCATCCCGAAGAATCCTTTCACCCAGTCACTGTTCGGCGGAACACTCGGCGGTCCAATTCTCAAAGACAAACTCTTCTTCTTCGTGGACTACGAAGCGGCTCGACGGCACACCGGCGGCCTGCAGAGCGCGAGCGTTCTGACGCAGGCGATGCGCAATGGCGACTTCTCGACGCTGCTTGCACAGGGCAACGGCGGCATCCAGCTCTATGACTCGCAGAACGGCTATGCTCCGTATGCCAACAACCAGGTGCAGGTCCTGAACCCAGTGGCGAAGTATCTCTTCGCTCATCCTGAGCTCTATCCGCTTCCGAACGCTGCAGCAACCTCCGGTGTCATCGGTGGCAACTTCCAGGGTGCGCAGCGCAACTTCATCCAGAACAATCAGGGCGATGTCAAGATCGAGTACAACCTCGGTTCGTCGAACAAGTTCACCGCCTTCTATGCCCAATCGGATGCGAACGACGGTTCCACTGCTCTGATCCCTGTCACCTTCCCTTCGGCAAACGTCTATCCGACCAAACTCGGCGGTGGAAGCTGGATCCACACCTTCTCGAACGCGATCGTAAACGAGGCGCGCTTCGGCTTCACGCGGGTTCGCTGGGATAACAGCGTACCGACCGATCCCTCCGGCAACTTTGGCCTGACTGGCAACCAGAAGGTCGGCATCCCCTTCGGAACCCAGCTCTATCCCGGCTTCTCCGAGCAGGACTTTGGCGGCAGCTCGATCGGAACCAGCGCGAACACGCAGATCCTTCGCGACAACACCTTCAACTACTATGACAACCTGACGTGGCAGCGTGGACGCCATCTGCTCTCCATGGGTGTGCAGGCGACCCGCTACCAGCAAAACTACGTCAACGCTTCGAACTACGGCTTCCTCGGAAACTTCTCGTACACCGGTATCTTCACCAGCAACCCGAACATTGAAAACGGAGCAGGCGGATACAGCGGAGCAGACTTTGTGCTCGACCGCGTTGCAGAGAACCGGCTTGGCTCGACCCTTGGCATTGTTGGCAACCGCCAGTGGCGCGCCGCCGGTTACATCCAGGACGACTTCAAGGCAACCTCGGCCCTGACCCTGAACTTTGGCCTGCGCTACGAGTACGACCAGCCCTGGTACGAAGCTCATAACAAGACCGCAAACGTCCTGCTCGACTCCGGTACGGTCGAGTATGCCGGCAGCGTTCCGACGGGCGCAGTGGCAGGATCGATCGTCTGCCCGCAGCGCGCCTGCTACCAGCCGAACTACACGCAGTTCATGCCTCGCCTTGGATTTGCGTATCAGTGGACGCCTCGCTTCGTAGTCCGCGGCGGTTATGGTGCGACCAGCTTCTTCGAGGGCGACGCCTTCAATCAGCGTCTTACGTCGAGCCCGCCGTTCTCACTTGGCAGCGACCTCGTTGCCCGCGTCCCGACAACGACCAGCACAGGTGCTCCCTTCCGTCTTGAGGATGGCTTCACCCCCCAGTTCGACGCGACCAGTGGTTACTCGGTCTGGCCTCAGAAGATCAAGCCCGCCTACATCCACCAGTTCAACCTGACGATGGAAGTTGCCGTCACCAACAAAACCACCGTGACCTTCGGCTATCTCGGTGAGACGGGTCAGCATCTTGCGGACTATCGCAATGCCAACCAACTCACCCTCGCACAGGCAACCACGATCGCCAACCTCGCCGAAGATGCAGCCATTCCTGCCTCCGCGGTCGCACCCTATGCGAAGCTGGTTGGCCAGAACGGAAACCTGCTCGTCACCGAATCCAGCGCGGGCATGAACTACAACGGTGCACAGGTCACAGTTCGCCAGCGTGCTTCGCACGGCTTCGAGTACACCTTCAACTACACCTATGCGAAGGCGATGACCAACTCCTCCGGTAACTACGGTCAGCCTGGGATCAGCGGTTCAAATGGTGCCTTTCAGGATGGTTACAACGGTCGCGCGGACTACGGTCCATCGGGTCAGGACGTTCGTCACAACATCAATGCAGTCGGTGTCTATGCTCTGCCAGTCGGGCGCGGTCAGTCCTATGGCGCAAACATGAATCCGTTCCTTGACCTGATCGTTGGCGGCTGGAAGATCTCCGGTTCGCTGCTCAACTACACGGGCTTCCCGATCACCATCAATGGTCCACAGAACAGCAACACCGGCAGCTTCGGTCAGGCACGTGCAAACCACTACCGCCCGCTCAAGATCACCGGTCGCACACTCAACAACTGGTTCGGTACCGATCCCTCGGCAACCGGCTGCTCGTCGGGTGGAGACAATGGAGTTTGCGCATACGGTACTGCAAGCCCGCTGACCTTCGGCACTGCCGCAGTCAACAGTGAGCGTGCCCCAGGCTACCGCCAGATCGACAGCTCGCTCTTCAAGGACTTCCATATTTACGAGAGCCACACTATTGGCTTCCGTGCGGACGCCTTCAACCTCTTCAACATCGCAAGCTACGGCAACCCGGACAACACCATCACTGACACTAACTTTGGACAGATCAGCAGCGTCCGCTCCGGACAACGTCAGATCCAGTTCAGCGCGCACTATAACTTCTAACCCGTGGTAGGGCGGCTGCCCTAGAGGCCGCCGTTCTTCATCATGTAGAAATAAAGCTGGCGATCGTACGCTCCCCACTCAGCGGCGCGAACGATCGCCAGCATCTTCGATCAGACCATGACACATGATTGCGAGCTATGCCGTTAGTGCACACCATCGTATTTGAACTCTGCGCTGAAACCATAGACGCCTGCATCGCAGCACGTGAGGGCGGCGCACATCGCATCGAACT
The DNA here is from genome assembly GCA_964658405.1 of uncultured Sphingomonas sp. Taxonomy (GTDB): domain Bacteria; phylum Acidobacteriota; class Terriglobia; order Terriglobales; family Acidobacteriaceae; genus Edaphobacter. The sequence continues at coordinate 1,298 of CAZZZQ010000100.1, read as the reverse complement.
CTGTTCGGCACTGAGCGAGGGCGGTCTAACCCCAAGCCACGGGCTTATCCAGCAGGCTGTCGAAAAGAGCGGTCTCCCGATCCACGCCATGCTGCGTACCCGCGGCGGAGACTTTGTCTATTCAGACGAAGAACTCAGCGTGATGCGTCGCGACGTGGAGGACATACGAACTCTTCGCGCGAGCGGTGTTGTGCTCGGCTTCCTGCACCCGGACAACACCATCGACGCAGATCGAACAGCAGAGTTTGTAGCCCTGGCGGCACCGCTTGAAGTCACATTTCACCGCGCCTTCGATCTTGCGACCGATCTCTCCGACGCACTCGAACAGGTGATCGCCGCCGGTTGTCATCGCATCCTCACCTCGGGGGGCGAGGACAATGTCGAGGCCGGTTCCGCAGCGCTGGCACGCCTGGTCAAGCAGGCTGCCGGGCGAATCAACATCGCCGTAGGCGGTGGTCTCCGGCTGGAGAACGCAACGGCAGTCGCGCAGTCGACCGGAGCGCACCACTTCCACGGATCGTTGCGCCGTACCGTGACTCACGAGCCAAGCGGTGGCAATGCCATCGTTCTCGAAGAGCCCAGTTCAGTGCTCCCTTCGAGGATCTTCGTCGATAGCCGCGATGTTCAAACCATGATCGAGAACCTCTGCCAGTCGTAGCTCACGCGGCCTGACCGGAACTGAAGGAGAAGGACCATGAAGAAGCTGCTTTGCCTCGTCTTACTTGGAGCCTCAACCGCGTGGAGCCAGACGAAGACGCTCTTCTACGTAAGCAACGGTCTTACGTCGGTGCAGTCCTTCATGGCCCACAAGGACAAGATCGATATCATCTCGCCTACCTGGTATCAGATCGACGAGGACGGCCTCGTCACGGGCGAGCCGCAGCCCGATGTGCTCCGCGTGGCCAAGCAGTCGCACATCGCTATCTTTCCGATCTTCGCGCTCTTCAACAAAGAGGGCGCCCACAAGCTGATGATGGATCCGAAGGCCCAGGATGAGATGAACAAGTCCTTCATCCGCGAGTGCAAGGAGAATGGGTACGACGGCATCCAGTACGACGTCGAAGACATCATGTGGACCGACCGTGACGCGCTCTCGGCCATGGTCAAGCACACCGCAGAGCTGCTCCATAAGGAACATCTGCAGGTACAGATTGCCGTCGTCCCCAACGCTCCCGGGCATGCCGGCGAGACGGCCTTCGGCAAGTGGATCTTCCAGGAATGGCGCGCCGCCTTTGACCTGAAGGCTCTCGGCGAATCGGTCGACCTGCTCTGTCTGATGACCTACGACCAGCACACGC
>CAZZZQ010000099.1:265-9239 GCA_964658405.1 uncultured Sphingomonas sp. | reverse complement strand
CGTTCCGAACGCAGACGAAGCTTACAGTACGCGAACATTTTGCGCGCCCTGGACCGGCCGACCCGTCGGTCCCTGCAGCCGCTTCCGATCTTCATGCTGCACCAGGCGCAGAAGCACTTTCCTTCCAGCCTCTTCCGTAGGAAGAACGTGGCTTGATCCGGGGATCCACAGCGCGGAGCGACCCCGAAATGCGGTCCGTTACGTCAAGTATCAGGGGGCACCGAGTAACCGGCATCTCCCTTGATAAGATGGACGTTTTGCAGCGCTACTGCGTTATGCCAGGCTAAAGTGTGGCGTGACTCCACGGAAACAGCAGCAACGAGGCGGCTCAGGGCGCTTCGGATATGGTTAAGATTCAGTCGGTTTGGAGGTCTGTTTGCGACGTACGGGTGTGATGGTGGCGATGGCTTTGCTGGCAGGGATCAGTTGCACGGCGTGGACGCAGGATCTCGCGAGCTTCGAAAAGAGAACTACCGTCAAGGTGCTTCCCAACGGTCTGACGCTGATCGTCTGCGAGCGACCCGAGGCGCCCGTCTTCAGTTTCTTTACCGAGGTCGATGCCGGATCGGCGGACGATCCGCAGGGCGCCAGCGGTCTTGCCCACATGTTCGAGCACATGGCCTTCAAGGGCACCACCGAGATCGGCACGACCAACTATCCCGCCGAAAAGGTCGCCCTGGCCAAGGTCGAGCTGACCTATGCCGCCTACGACGCCGAGTTCCGCAAGCGCGTCGGGCAGGACAAGACGAAGCTCGCCAGCCTGCACAAGGCCTTTGAGGACGCTCAGGCTGCAGCAGAGAAGTTCGTTATCCCGAACCAGTTCTCCGAGATCGCCGAGCAGAACGGCGCGGTCGGGATCAACGCTTCGACCTCCGAGGACTCGACCCAGTACTTCTGGAGCATGCCCTCCAACCGGCTCGAGCTCTGGGCCTACCTCGAGAGCCAGCGCATCGCGCACCCGGTCGAACGCGAGTTCTACAAGGAGCGGGATGTCGTCCAGGAGGAGCGCCGGATGCGAATCGACTCCTCCCCCGTCGGCCGGATGCTGGAGCAGTTCCTCGCGACCGCGTACGTGGCCCACCCCTACGGCCGGACCGGCGTCGGCTGGGAGAGCGAGATCAGCCAGGTGACGGCGACCGAGGCTGAGGCCTTCCACAAGAAGTACTATGTCCCGGCGAACATCGTCGTAGCCGTGGTCGGAGACGTTAAGGCGAGTGCGGCGATGCCGATTCTTGAGAAATACTTCGCACCGATCCCCGCCGGCCCCAAGCCTGAGCCAATGACGACGATCGAGCCAAAGCAGATGGCGGAGAAGTCGGTGGTGATCCACGACGCTTCGCAGCCCTTCTATATAGAGGGCTACCACAAGCCGGACTACCGCGACCCCGATGACGCAGTCTACGACGCCATCTCGGACATCTTTTCGAACGGCCGTACAGCGCGGCTCTACCGGAGCCTGGTCCGGGACCAGCGAATCGCACAGACCGCTCAGGGCTTCAGCGGCTACCCCGGCGAGAAGTTTCCCGGGATGTTCGCGGTCTACGCCGTTCCCCTCCCCGGGCATACGGATGACGAGTTGAAGGTTGCGATCGAGAAGGAGCTGGACCGGTTGAAGAACGAAGACGTCTCCGACGCAGAGCTTGAGCGCTACAAGACCCGCGGCAAGGCTGACATGCTGCGCGGACTGGGCGACAACGATGGCCTGGCCCACACGCTGGCTGAGTACCAGACACGCTTCGGGGACTGGCGCCAGATGTTCCGCGACCTGGACAAGATCGACAAGGTGACCAAGGCGGATATTCGCCGCGTCGCGAACAAGACCTTCGTCGAGAGCAACCGCACGACGGCTCGGATCGAAACGGTGGCTCCCACACCTGCAGGGCAAAATGCAGGAGGTGCGAAATGAATACACCTTTAAAGGCGATTGTACTGACAATAGCGATTGGCATGACAGCTTTCAGCAGCTTCGCGCAGACCGTACCGGGGCACACTTCAACATCGCAGCCCTGGAAGAAGATCGCCATCCCGCCGCTCCACGCCTTCAAGCCGGTGGATCCAAAGCGGATCGAGCTGGCGAACGGCCTGGTGATCCTGCTCGAAGAGGATCACGAGCTCCCCTTTATCAGCGGCCGGATCGTCATCCGCGGCGGGAGCCGGGAGGAGCCGGCGGCCAAGGTCGGTCTGGTATCGCTCTACGGCCAGACCTGGCGGACGAGTGGCACCGCAACAGTAAGCGGCGACCTCCTCGACGAGGAGCTCGATGCCAAGGCAGCGACTGTTGAGACCGGCGGCGGCCAGGCGACGACCTCAGTCAGCTGGTCGAGCCTGAAGGGCGACTTCGACTCCGTCTTTGGGATCACGATGCAGGTGCTCCTGCATCCGGACTTCAAGCAGGACAAGCTGCAGCTCTCGAAGCGGCGTATGGAGTCGGGGATCTCGCGCCGCAACGACGACGCCAGCGGCATCGCGACGCGACAGGCGATCCAGCTTGTGTACGGAGCGAACAGCCCCTATGGCCGCGAGACGCAATATGCGACGGTCGACGCGGTTACGCTGGACGACCTGAAGGACTGGCACGCGAAGACGGTGACGCCGAACAATATGATTGTGGCCGTCTCCGGCGACTTCGACAGCGCGGCGATGGAAGCCAAGCTTCGCACAGCCTTCGAGCCGTTGGCAAAGGGGCCGGTCTTCCAGACGGCGAAGGCTACCTTTCCCGGACCAACGCCGGGGCTTTACTTCGCTGAAAAGAACGACGTGGACCAGTCCAATGTTTATATCGTTGGCCTTGGGACGACCGAGGATAATCCGGACTACTACGCGCTCGACGTCATGAACCAGGTCTTCTCGGGCGGCTTCGGGTCCCGCGTGGTGCAGGATATCCGCACGAAGCTGGGGCTCGCGTACGAGGTCAGCGGAAGCTTCGGCGCGGGCTACGACCACCCCGGGGTCTTCTACGTGGGCGCTGCGACCAAGAGCGAGAGCACGGTCGAGGCGACCAAGGCGATGATGGCCGAGATCGGTCGACTGAAGACCGTGCCACCGTCCGCCGATGAGCTGCGCAAGGCGAAGGAGCAGGTGCTGAACTCCTTCATCTTCAACTACGACTCGCCGGAGAAGGTGCTGGGAGAGCAGGTTACGCTGGCCTTCTTCGGCTATCCGACGGACTTTCTGGAGCGCTACCGGATCGGCGTGGACAAGGTGACCTCTGCCGATGTGGCGCGCGTGGCGAACAAATATATAGATGAGGCAAAGTTAGCCACGGTCGTCGTGGGGAACTCTGCCCAGTTCGTTCCGCCGCTGACCTCGCTGGGCAAGGTGACGACGCTCGACATCGCTATCCCTCCTCCGCCGGCAAAGAAGAAGTAGCTCTGGCAGGACGATATGGGCGGGGGCTTCGGCTCCCGCCTTCTGCTTTAAGACGGGCGGCAGCGTGCGTGAGAAAATCGGGAGCTATGGATAGTTCAGGATTTGCGATTGCGATCATGGCGGCAGGTAAGGGGACGAGGCTCAAGAGCAAGAGGCCGAAGGTCCTGCACGAGATCGGGGGACGCGCGCTCCTGCTGCATGTAATTGCCGCGGCGAAGAAGGTCGTTCCGGCAGAGCGGATCTACTGTATCGTTGGCCACGAAGCGGACCGCGTGAAAGCTGCCGTTGCGTCGACCGGCGTCGGATTTGTGCTGCAGGCTGAGCAGCGCGGGACGGGGCATGCTCTTCAGCAGGTAAAGGCGTGGTTTCTGGAGACGGGTGCGGCGATTCCGGAGAATCTGCTTGTCCTCTCCGGCGACGTTCCGCTGATCCGGCCGGAGACCATCGAGTCGATCTGCGCAGTGCATCTGGCGGAGCGGGCCGCGATGACCATTCTGACCGCCGTCCCCGATGATCCGACCGGCTACGGGCGGGTGATCCGGGCAAGCGAGACGGGCCCGGAGGTGACGGGAATTGTCGAGCAGAAGGCTCTGAGCGCCGCCCAGATGCGGGCGCCCGAGATCAACTCCGGGATCTACTGCTTCCGGACGGCGGCGCTCTTCGGGAAGCTCGATTCCCTCTCCACCAATAATGCTCATGGCGAGTTCTACCTGACGGACGTAGCTGCGATGCTGGTAGCGGACGGCGAACGTGTCGTCGCGGTCAAGGCCGAGAGCGTCGATGAGGTGCTGGGCGCAAACACCATTGCCGAGATGATGCACCTCGACGCGGCTATGCGGCTGGTGACGGCGAAGCGGCTGATGGCCAACGGAGTCACAATCTTCCGCCCGGACACCTGCGTGATCGACTCGGAGGTGACGGTCGAGCCCGACACGGTGATCGAACCCTACGTTCAGCTGCTCGGGGCTACGAAGATCGGCGGGGAGTGCCGCGTGCGGTCCTACTCGGTCATCCAGGACTCCACGATCGGTGACGGGGTGACGGTCCGAAATGGCTGCATCCTCGATCATGCCGAGGTCGGCGCTGGCGCCGTTCTTGGCCCATATGCCCATCTGCGGCCGGAGAGCCGGATCGGCGAGCAGGCTCATATCGGCAACTTCTGCGAGACCAAGAAGGTCACGATCGGCAAGGGCTCAAAGGCAAACCACCTCAGCTACCTGGGCGACGCCGTGATCGGTGCAGGCGTGAACGTCGGAGCAGGGGCCATCACGTGCAACTACGACGGCGTCCACAAACATACGACCACGATCGGCGACGGGGTCTTTATCGGCTCAGATTCGACACTGATCGCACCGGTCACCATTGGGAATGGAGCATATGTCGCCGCCGGGAGCTGCATCACGAAGGATGTTTCTGAGGATGCGCTGGCGCTTGGCAGGAGCCGGCAGGTTGTGAAAGAGGGCTGGGCAAAGTCGCGGCGGGCTTCGCTTGATGCTAAGAAGAATTGCTAAAGATCGAAGGGCGCCCTGACGCCGGGCGGGCGCCACTTCGTGGGGCATTTGACGCTTCGCGTGTAAACGGAGAATCGATATGGCTAGGTTGACTGATACAGAGATTCAGGCGGTGCTTGCTGCCCATGTTGACTGGAAGATCCAAAACCGGATGCTGACTCGTGAATTGACCTTCCCAACGTTCATGGCAGCTATCCAATTTGTAAATGGCGCAGCCGAGCTGGCCGAGGAAGCAGATCATCATCCCGATATCGATATCCGCTACAACAAAGTGAAGCTTGCCCTCATCTCACACGACAAAGGCGGTCTGACGAGTCGAGATGTCAAAATGGTGGGTAAACTCGATGATTTGCTTCGGGACCTGCCCTCTGTGGAAAACTAGTAATGTATGGAAATATGAACTTCTGTAAATCTATGCTATGATCTTACATAGACAAGCGAGAGGGATTCGCAGTCAAAAGTTCTTCGGTGGACTGAGCACACGTTAGCCGATACAAGTTGCGTCACTGGCCTCCCGGCATGAACAAACGATCGTTCATGCCGTCCTTTTTTTAAACCAGGCGTTTGACGCGAAGCACACCCTCCCCCCGTTTATGATGGACCCATGAAGAAGTGGATCGGATGCATCGCGCTTGGACTCGTTACAGTCGTCGCCTCAGCCCAGTGGTCAAACCCTGCAGAGGACGTTCCAGCCTACAACGCGGCTGCACCCACCCGGCCTCTTCCGGCGATCCTGAGCGGCAATGAGCTGAGTGGTGCCTACTTCTCGCATCCGTATCAGGTGACCGCGTACAAGATGGCGGCAAAGATTCCGGCGGTCCTGCACCAGCAGCCCTGCTACTGCCGCTGCGATCGCGAGATGAGCCACAATAGTCTGCATAGCTGCTTTGAAGGAACGCACGGCGCAGCCTGCTCGACCTGCATGCGCGAGGCGGTCTACGCCTACCAGCAGACGAAGAAGGGCCGGACCCCGGTGCAGATCCGCGCCGGGATCGAGCGGGGCGAGTGGCAGAGCGTCAACCTGGAAGCGGCGACACTCTAGTTCAGCTTCCGTAAAGCTTTGGGGCGTAGGCTGGCAGCATGACTTGGGTCTTCTGGGCGTTGCTCTCTGCCGTCTTCGCCGCGGCTACCGCACTCCTCGCCAAGGTTGGCATCGAGGGCGTGGATTCAAATTTGGCTACCGCGATCCGGACAAGCGTCATCGTTGTCTTTACCTGGGCGATCGCCTTCGGGCTTGAGAAGCATCACGGGCTATCGAAGATCGGGCGGCGAAGCTGGATCTTTCTCGTGCTTTCGGGACTGTGCACGGGGCTTTCGTGGCTTTGCTACTTTCGCGCGCTGCAGATGGGGCCGGCTTCTGCGGTGGCTCCTGTCGATAAGCTCAGCGTGGTGCTGGTGATTATCTTTGCGGCGATCTTCCTGGGTGAGCGGCTTACGCCGTTGAAGATGGCCGGCGGATCGTTGATTGCGATTGGCGCGGCGATCCTGGCCTTCGCATAGCCTTCGCCCCTGGCGTATACTAAAAGCAGTTCTTTGCAAAGCCCAATGCATCGGCGTTGCTGCTCCAAAATGGGGGCGTCACGGCTTCGACGGGATTGCTTGTGGCAGAGAGGCATGCCGGGGTGTGGACACCCGTAATCGCTCACAAAACTATAAGTGCCGAACCTCAGTTCGCTCTTGCTGCTTAATTAAATAAGTGGCCGATCGCTCAAGCTTCGCCTACGGGCCTGTACCGATCGTCGCACAGTAGGCTGGTCCCAACTGCTCCGTCTGAGCGGAAGGGATGAGATCGATCAGACTGGTCGCCGGCGCATCTTCGTCCGTTCTAAGTGCCGGGGACGAGACAAAAATGAACTTGGAAAAAGCATGAAAGCTCTCTGTTGTCAGTAGTTTCGGACGTGGGTTCGACTCCCACCGCCTCCACCATTCTTTTCTTATTTCAGCTTTGACAGTCGCGAAAAACCGGTATCGTTGCATGAAAATCGGTCTCTAGACGCTGCTGTGGCGAGAAACTTCCTCGCCACATACCCGGCGCCCGAGACCCTTTGCATTCCTAGTGATGAGTCGACTTACGCCTTGCTTTTGTACTCTTCGTCGGTGACCTTTTTCCATCCAGTCGACCGATTTTCCATCCAGCTTCTCTGCAATCGCTACGTGACTCATTCCGGTGGTCTCAGCCGCTCCGTGCCAGTGCTTCTCTCCCGGCGCGAACCAGACCACGTCTCCGGGCCGGATCTCCTCTACTGGGCCGCCCATGCGCTGCACCCAGCCACAACCTGCGACAACGATCAACGTCTGGCCAAGCGGATGGGTGTGCCATGCCGTGCGTGCTCCGGGCTCAAAGGTGACGGTAGCGCCTGCCACACGAGCGGCCCCTGTGCCTTGAAACGGCTGATCGACCCGTACGTTTCCGGTGAAATACTCCGTTGGTCCCTTCGCCGAAGGCTGTGAACCTGCGCGCTTAATCTCCATCTGATCTCTCCTGAAAGTTGTTGCCTGCTTGTTAGGTGTAACGGTATTTTGGGCATGGGCGAGCGGTCCCGCCCCTAAACCAAATGCGACGCAGGCTCCTGTGGTGTTCTGCAGAAACCTCCGCCGCGAGAGTGAATTGTTCCGTCGCATCGATGTCGAGCTATGCGACATGCATCGCAGAACCTGGAGCCGCGAGGAGGTCTTCGACGGTGATGGGAAGATTGCGAACGCGGGTGCCAGTGGCGTGATACACCGCTGCCGTGATCGCCGAGGCAATGCCCGCCAGACCGATCTCGCCGACACCACGTGCACCCAACGCATTCAGGTGGTAGTCCGGATAGTCGAGGAACGTGACATCGATCTTCGGACAGTCTGCATTCACGGCCATGACATAGTCTGCAAGGTTGGAATTCATGGGGGCGCCGGTGCGCTGGTCGTACTCAGTGTTTTCGAACATTGCCATGCCGACGCCCATGACGACCGCGCCTTCGATCTGGTTGCGCGCGGCCCGAGGATTCAGCATGCGGCCTGCATCAACGATGGTGACCACACGGCTGACGCGCAGACGAGCGATCTCAGGCTGCCAGGTGACCTCCGCGAATTGAGCTCCAAAGCTGTGGAACGAATACTCAGACGGTCCACCCATGGTGCCCTGAGACTTGGCATTGCCGCTTACGGTTTTGAGGTTCGCCATGCGCAGGACCTGGCTTTGCGACAACCTCGTTGCGGGCTGAGCTTTTAGCTGGACTGCCCCATCGACAAGCTCCAGATCTTCCGGCTTCTTGCCTGCGAAGGGAGAGTCCGGCGCCTTGATTGCGGCCTGCAGGAGTGTCTTTACGACAGTCTGCGCCGCCTCCAGGACAGCTGGAGTAACGGTGGCGGTCGTCCACGATCCGCCACTGATCGGACCATCGGGCAGGCGCGTGTCCCCGAGGACCACCTCTACCTTGTTCACCGGGATACCTGTCTCATGAGAGACCAGTTGCGCGAAGATGGTGTAGGTTCCGCCGCCGATGTCCTGCGTGGCACAGGTCACGCGTGCGGTGCCGTCACCGAGCAGCTCTACAGTCGCCTCCGCTTCAGCCCGCATCGCACCCCAGGAGCATGCAGCGACGCCCCAGCCCAGGGTCATCCCCTCGGCATTCTTCATGGAGCCGACTGCGGGGTTGCGCTTGCTCCAGCCAAACTTCTCGGCGCCCACTGTCAGGCATTCGGTGAGATGGCGCGAGGAGAAGGGCTTGCCATTGCTCTCGTCCTTCTGCGGCTCGTTCATGAGGCGGAGCTGGACTGGGTCGATCTTCAGCTTGACTGCAAGTTCATCCATTGCGCTTTCGAGAGCGTAGAGACCTGGAACCGCGCCCGGGCCGCGCATGGCCGTCGGCGTTCCAATGTTGCGGCGCGCAAGACCGCTGGTGATGCTGACGTTCGGGCAGGAGTAGAGGAGAGCCGTTGCCTCACCGCAGCCTTCATCGTAGTCGTCGAGCATCGAGGTGTGGTTGACATAGTTATGCACGATGGTGGTGAGCTTGCCGCTGGGCTCGGCAGCCAGCTGAATCTGTTGATCGATTGCGGGGCGGTGACCAACGCTTTGAAACATCATGGAGCGGCTGACTACGAGCTTT
>CAZZZQ010000099.1:0-255 GCA_964658405.1 uncultured Sphingomonas sp. | reverse complement strand
CTTTACCGGGCGGTTGAGGTTGCGCGAGCAAGCGCCGGCGAGGGCAGAGTGGGGCCACGGCCAGAGTTTGCCACCAAAGCCCGAACCGAGAAAGCGTGTGATGACCTGGACGTTTTCGGATGGGACGCCGAGAACAGCGGCCATGACATCCCGGTGGTTCATCACTGCCTGTGATGTCTCGTACAGCGTGAACTTACCGTCCTTGTACACAGCGACCGAGGCGTGTAGCTCGATGGGGTTATGCGTCTCAGAGGG
>CAZZZQ010000098.1:0-9302 GCA_964658405.1 uncultured Sphingomonas sp. | reverse complement strand
CGCACGGAGAAGCGGCCGCGGGCGTCGCCGACGGGATCCATGCCGCACTCGTAGGCTCCACCCTTGGTGCGGGAGTTTTTGTGCTTCCCGATGAAGAACGAGGCCCCCACCATGCCACCGGCCAGCCCGAGGGCCACCAGGATCTGCAGGACGAGAGGAAGGTAATTCCAAATGTAGGGGTACGTTTGCATGGCCAGCTTCGACTCTAAGATTGTGTCTGGCAAGTGTCAAGCAATCGCGCGTCACTACGCCGTTGATCGGACACGGTTTCCTTCCTATCGAAGGAATGACTGGTAGGTATCGATCAGGTGACTCCCGAAGAGGGCAGTTACCAGTCCACCAACAGCGAGGAAGGTCCCGAAGGCGAGGCGGGTGGCGCCGCCGGCCTTCCGCCGGGCCAGGAGGATGATGGCGTAGACGCTGGCCAGGAGGACGCCGAGGAAGAGTGAAAGCACGGCCGGCCAGAAGCCGAGGAAGGCTCCGATCATGGCGAGCAGCTTGACGTCGCCCATGCCCATGCCTTCGCGATGGCGGACAAGCTTGTAGAGCCAGCGGACGACCAGCAGGATCATCGCGGAGCCGATCGTGGCCAGCAGCCACTTGCCCAAGACGGATTCCGGGCCGGTCAGGAAGACGTTGCCCTGGCTGACGAAGCTGCCCGGACTGCTGAGGCGCAGGGCGTGGGAGCTGTCGAGGATGACCTGGTCCTCAGTCGGCGTGAGGAAGAAGGCCTGGATGCAGACCAGCAGGAAGCTGATGGCGATCCCGGTAAAGGTGAAGGCGTCGGGAATCAGGTAGGTCTGCCAGTCCATGACGGCCAGGCCGATCAGGAGGAAGCCGACGATGGCGAAGGCGAGCTCCTCGGTGGTGAGCGAGGCGAGCTGGCTGATGGTGAGGGCGTGGCCGGAGGCGGGGTTGTAGATGTGCCAGAGAGTGACACCGGCGGCCATGAACCAGAGTCCGAGGGCAATCTCGACCAGCGGATACTGCAGCGAGATGGAAGCCTTGCAGGAGCGGCAGCGTCCGCGGAGCAGGATCCAGCTCAGGACGGGGATGTTGTCGTACCAGCGCAGGGCGGCGCCGCACTTCGGGCAGCGGGAGCCTGGCTTGACGATGGATTCGCCCCTGGGCAGACGGGCGATGCAGACGTTTAAAAAGCTGCCGAAGATGAGGCCAAGCAGGAGGCCGAGGCCTGCGTAGAAGGGAAGCGTGGTCACTCTCGCAGTATAGGGCCGACTTAGAAGTCAACGTGCATGCGAACGGTTTCGACCAGTGCCGGACCTCGGTCCTGGTTGTAGCCGGGGTGGTCGACGAACTGCAGGTCGAAGGCGTAGAAGACTCCTCGCCAGGCGTGGTAGTTGTAGTAGCCCTCGAGGATGTCCTCGCGGGCGTAGTTCAGCCTGCCGTCGCCGAGCAGGAAGCCCTGGCCTCCGAGCTTCAGGTAGGTCTGGTGATCCTTGCCGATGGCGTTGGTGATGAAGGCCGCTCCGACCTTGTCATACGGTCTGGACCAGCCGCGGCCGGAGTAGTCGCCTCCCGCTTCGATGGTCTGATCGACCTCGGTATAGGCGAAGGACTCATGCTGACCCTCGTTCCAGCCGAAACGGCCGAAGACGCGGAGGTCCGGAGTGATCTCCTGCTCAAAGTTCCCGCCGAAGCCATACTTGACCGCGCTGAAGGTGGCGTATTTGTCGACGTCGGGCTTTGCGTCCGTGCCTGCGAGATAGCCCTTTACGGCATCCCGGTAGAGGCCCATGTGGGCGTGGTTGACGAAGGTCAGCAGGCGCAGGGTGCCTTTGCGCTCCGGGCGGACCAGCCTTCCGAGCAGGGAGTGGCGGATCTCAAGTTCGCCGTTCTGGCCGCTGGCTCGCCGCAGCGCCCAGTCGAGATCGATGCCGTTGGGTACGGTCGGCATCAGGGCGAGGGCGTAGCGGGCTGACCAGCCTTTATCGATGTACTCCGCCACAGCGGCAAACGTGTAGCCGCGCGTGTCAGCGGCGTAGTCCCATGCGCCGTTATTGTCGGCGGTCCAGTTCAGGAATTGCAGGTGGCTGTCGGTCCCGATGCTGTTGATGTCGAAGTAGTCAGGAAGACTCATCTTGCCGACATGGAACTCCAGCCTTCGCTCCGGGACGCCGGTCGAAAGAGAGAACGGGGTTCGGCTGACCTCGACGAGGTTGTTCGAGAGACCGATGGTCTGGTGGAGCTGGACGCGGGCGATGTAGGGCTTGGAGCCGAGATTCGGGTTTCGGACCACGTCGAGGTTGGTAAAGCCGGCGAGCCCGAGCGCCTCGCTGAGACCGCGGCCGCCGGCCGACTCGACGTCGAGGATCGCATCGGTGCCGCTTTTGGGGTCCTTGCGCAGCTGTGCGCCGAGGAAGAGGGTGCCGATCAGGGAGGTCTTGTACTCGCCGCGGCTCAGGAAGCTGTTCGTTCCCTCGTAGGGCGAGTGCATCGGCCCGTGCGACTGGAAGACGATATTTGCCTGGCCGGTGATCAGGAAACGCGAGCTCTCCGGATGAGGGAAGAGCGTGAGCTTGTCGGAGGTCTGCGGGGTTGTCTCCGTCGGTGCCTCGGGGAGTGGCTTCGCCTGCGCAGCGTCCTGCGCCGCGCCGGCCAGCGACGAAGCTGCAACTCCCAGGAGGAGGAGACGCTTGAAGGCGTTCTGAATCGTCACCATGAAGCTGCTATGGTCACAATTCCTGATGAATAGAGTGCGAATCATTACGAGAAAGTGTTCCTCACCGGCAGGCGTTACGATGGATTGATCGTTTGGAAGATGGTGATGCGTCATGGGTAGTATACCCCCTTAGGGTATCTAGACCATGTTGCAAGGAGAAGAAAAGATGACACAGCCTCCCCGGGAGCGGACCAAGCTTCTCAATCGCGTGAAGCGGATTCGCGGTCAGATGGATGCAGTGGAGCGGTCGCTGAGTGGAGAAGAAGACTGCACCAAGGTCCTGATGCTGCTGGCGGCGGTGCGCGGCGGGATCAACGGCCTGATGGGCGAGGTGCTGGAGGATCACATCCGGCTGCACCTGCTGCAGGATGGACGGGCACCGCTGACGCCGGATCTGGGCGAGGAGCTGATTGACCTGGTGCGCGCCTATCTGAAGTAGCCGCCTCCGGCGTTTGCGCGGGAGACGGCCCAGGCGATGCTTTGAGGCCAGGTGAGGGCTTAGCGGCCCTTCGACCCGACGACAACGAGGCCGATTCCGGCGATCAGTGCGACGGTGCTCAGGATCGGGGAGATCGGGATGGTCTGCTTCTGTTCGTGGCTGACCTGGATCGGGCCGAGGTCAACATCTTTCTTCTGGTGCGTGAAGCTGACGCCACCGAGTGCGAAGCCGATGACGCCGAGGACGATTAGCAGAATTCCAATGATTGTTGCGGGTTTCATGAGCAGCCTTTCGGAGTAGGGAAGCAACGCGTTGTGATGCCATGAATATCCAGCGGAGATGTATTTTGTTCCCGGCTGGACGCTGAAAAGCATCGACTTGCATTTAATTCCCCGCCTGCGATAGTCTCTGGCTACACGGGAAAGGAGGATGGTCCAGCCTATGAAAATTGACAGTAACAGTTGCACTACAGCACGTGAGGTGACTGAGGCTTAGAGCGTCCAGCTCTAGTCCCAGCGGTTTTACAAGCAGCATCATCCGCAGCGGCCCATGCACGAGTGTGGACGCCTCAAGTCAATCCCACCAGCTCACCGCCAAAAGGCCCGCACTCTTCTCGAGTGCGGGCCTTTTGCATCTTCGATTCGGGTGAAGTTTGAGTTACGCGGGAACTTCGTCGATCGACTTCGGCTCCACGTGGGGGTGGCCGTTGCGCTGGGCGCGGTATTTGGCTGCCTCTTCGTAGGCCTTCAGGCGTGAGCGCATGATGCCGCCGAGCGGCTGGTGCGCGGCGAGACCGTGCCAGGGGGTGAAGGAGAGCTGCTCGTCGACGAAGCGCTGCCGCTCGTCCGAGTAGGTCTCCTGCGGCTTGACGGTGAGGGTCCCGATCGTCTGCCATGGGGATTGATCCGCAGGCCAGGGCTTCGAGACGTCTTCGATCTGGAACTTGTTGTCCCTGGCGTCCTTGCCGGGTTCAGGTGCGAGCGCGAGCTGGGCGCGGACCTCCCAGACGGCGGTCTCCTTGCGGAAGAAGGCGTGGATGAGCCGCTCGAAGGCGTTGTAGTCCTCGTCGAGATCGATGGACTTGTTTTTCAGCTCCTTCAGGTTGTCGGAGGCGGGTGCGAAGCCGATCTTGGCGACGTAGGTGCCGTAGCGGAGCGGGGCGACCGTGGTGAAGCTCTCGCCGAGGGGATGGGTGGCGGGTGCTCCCACTCCTTCAAGGGTAGCGGAGTGCAGACCGACGACACCGATGACGGCGTTGGTCGCGCGGGCGGCTACGGAGACGGCATGTTTGACGCCCTCCGGGGTGTCGAGCGTCTTGTCGAACAGCTGGATCTGCTTCAGGAAGCCGGCGGGATCGGGGGCCGAGAAGGCATCGGCGTTGACGCAGACGATGTCCTGGGTGGTGTTGCCGGCATGGTTCGGGAGCGGTTCACCGGGGACGTTGAGGACCTTGACGGCCAGGCCGCGAGGGCTCGAGACGTTGTCGGCGAGCAGGTCGCCGGGGTTGGTCGAGAAGCGCATGACGACGGGGTAGCTCCCGGGCTGGGCGAAGAGGCCCTGTGCGAGATATTCGGGGAGACCGGCGGCGACCTCAAGGGTTCCGACGACGACACCGTGCGACTTGGCATGGACCGGGCGGTAGGCGTGACGGTATTTGCTCGCCATGCTGCGGGTGATGTGCTGCATGGCGCGGGAGAGCTCGTCGAAGATGACATGCTCGTCGGCGGCCGGCTGCTCGACCTCGGGGGAGTAGGGGAGGTAGGCGGATGGGGCGGGTGGTGCGATCGTGTGGCCGGGTTTGGGGTCCAGAGTGAGCGGCATGTCGATTCCTTTCAACGTGATGCTGTACGCGGTCGTGCACAGGTACGCCCTCCCTTGGATGCAGGTCCCGAGATCTGCCATCAGCAAGGGCTTCGTGCTTTCGAGAGAGAACGCTCTAAAATAGAGGAATGGAACCCTTGGTTATTGCAGGAAAAGCCTTCCAGTCACGCCTCATCGTTGGAACCGGCAAATATAAGGATGGAGCCGAGACGCAGGCGGCGATCGAGGCCTCCGGGGCCGAGATGGTAACGGTGGCGGTGAGGCGGGTGAATCTGGACCGGTCGCGCGAGTCGCTGCTCGACTTTATCGACCCGCAGCGCTACTTCCTGCTGCCCAATACGGCCGGCTGCTACACGGCGGATGAGGCGATCCGGGCGGCACGGCTTGGCCGGGAGGTCGGGCTTTCGGACTGGGTGAAGATCGAGGTGATCGGCGACCTTGCGACGCTCTATCCGGATGTGCAGGCGACGCTTGAGGCGACTCGCGTGCTGGTCAAGGAGGGCTTTACCGTTCTGCCCTACACGACGGACGATATTGTCTTTGCGAAGCGGCTGATCGACGTTGGTGCGGCGGCGGTGATGCCGCTCGGCGCGCCGATCGGGACGGGGCTTGGGCTGTCGAATATCAACAATCTGCGGATTCTTCGCGAGCTGATCACGGAGGTTCCGCTGATTATTGATGCCGGTCTCGGGACGGCGTCGGATGCTGCGCTGGCGATGGAACTGGGCTTTGATGCGGTGCTGCTGAATACGGCGATCGCGGGGGCGCGCGATCCGATCCTGATGGCGGAGTCGATGCAGCATGCGGTGCTGGCGGGGCGCCAGTCGTTTCTGGCGGGTCGTATGCCGCGGAAGCTGTATGCGACGGCAAGCTCGCCGCTTGAGGGGATCTCGAAGTAGCGCGGCTGTAGAAAGACCGCAGGTCCTTCGACTTCGCTCGGGATGACAGTGTGCCGGGCGATTCGGAGAAACAAGAGTGCTGACTCGAGCAACACTGGAGCTGAAGGGATACGGTACACTTCGCCCATGCGCGTCTTCGGGATTGATTGCGGGACGGAGTTTACCGGCTACGGTGTGGTCGAGGTGGACCATGAGTCGCGGCTCCCGCGGCTGATTCATATCGCGGCGGGGACGATTCGGCTGAGCAAGAAGGATAAGACGCCGCAGCGGCTGGCGCAGGTCTACGCAGAGCTGACCGGCATGATGGCGCTCTATGAGCCGGAGGTGGTGGCGATTGAAGAGGTCTTCTTCTCGGCGAACGCCAAGTCCGCGCTGAAGCTGGGACAGGTTCGCGGGGTTGCGATGCTGGCGGCGGCGACCTGCACGCTGCCAGTGGTTGAATATGCTCCGCTGTCTATCAAGAGCGCGGTTGTTGGATATGGGCTGGCGGCGAAGGAGCAGGTGCAGTTTATGGTCACGCGGCTGCTGGAGCTGACCGTGGCGCCGGACTCGGCCGATGCGGCGGACGCGCTGGCGATTGCGATCTGTCATATCCACACGGCGCAGACCTTGCAGCTGCAGGGACCGCGCCGGTGAGGGGATGGCTGTGGGTCGCTGCTTCACTTCTGTTCGGCACAGCTGTTGCGCAGAATGCGCCGGCTGGTCAGCCAGACTCTCAGCAGGTCACGTTCAAGTTCGACCGGCCGGTTCCGGGCGTCCGGGTTCCTCGCTACACGATTGAGTTGAAGGCTGACGGAACGGGGTCGTACCGGGCGGAGGTGCGGTCTCCGCAGTCGCCGGATGTCCAGGTGGTGGAGCGCCCGCTGGTCTTTTCTCCGGCAACGGTCGGGACGGTCTTTGAGGCGGTCCACCAGCTGCGATCCTCGGATACGCCGTGCGCCTCGAAGGCGAAGAATATTGCCGATACGGGAACGAAGACGATCGACTATCGGGATCAGGATGGGCCCGGTGGCTGTACCTTCAACTTCTCCGAGAATAAGGCGGCTGTTCAGCTCACGGATCTCTTCCTCGGAGTCGAAAATACCCTTGAGGAGGGGCGGTCGCTGGACTTCAAGCATCGGTTCGACCGGCTCGGGCTGGATGCGGAGATGGCGTCGCTGGCGGCGGCGGTCGACAAGGGAACCGCGCTGGAGCTGGCAAACATCTCGGGTACGCTGCGGTCGATCGCAGGAGACACGGAGCTGATTCAGCGCGTACGATTACGAGCATCCAAGCTGCTGGACGGGATCCACGCCGGCAGCTAGTGCGACCCCTTGCAGGAATCTGAATCTAAAAGGTGTGGCTGCTTCTCCAAGGGGGCGTTTGTGAACAGCACGATCGTACGCATGAAGCACTTCGGCCGGACCTTCGCGACGATAGCGGCCACCTGCCTGGCGGCTGGCTTCTTTTCTCTGACAGCCATTGCTGATACGCAGCCGACTGCCCGCGTCGCGCGGCTTACGTTTACGGACGGCTACGTCCATATTGGCCATCGTGACAATCCGGCGGGCGATCCGGCACAGCTCAACATGCCGCTGGTCGAAGGGCAGACTGTCCTGACCGGCGAGAACGGGCAGGCTGAGGTGGAGTTCGAGGACGGCAGCACGGTCCGGATCACACCGAACAGCACGGTGGCCCTGACGCACCTGACTGCTGATTCCGGTGGAAACTTCAATACGATTCTTGATCTGAAGAAGGGCCTGGCGTACTTCGAGCTGCGATCTGTGCCGAAGTTCGGCTACCTGGTGGACGCTGCGGGGGATGAGATCTCGCCGGCCGAGAATGCCACCGTTCGCGTGAACCTGGATGAGCCACCGGCGGCGATTGCGGTGCTCATCGGCTCCGCTCACGTTGAGCGAGCGAGCGGCTACAAGATGGATGTCCACGCCGGGGAGACCTTTCGGAGCGACATCAGCGGTACGGGGCGATACTTCCTGACGTCGGAGATTGCGACGGACTCGTGGGACCAGTGGAACGAGGCGCGCGACCAGGCGGCGATGGATGTTGCCCCGACCCAGACGGCGGCCCGGGACGGATTTGCGGGAAGTGAGGGCTACGGCTGGTCGGATCTGGACGCGAACGGGAGTTGGTATAACGTTCCCGGCCAGGGTCAGGTCTGGCAGCCGACCGGGGGCGACTCGGCCGATTTTGATCCATACGGCAACGGCAGCTGGCTCTGGTATCCAAATTCGGGCTATCTGTGGGCGTCCTCTTATTCGTGGGGCTGGACACCCTTTCGATGCGGTGGCTGGTCGTACTGGAACACCTTCGGCTGGGGCTGGAGCCCGAATGCGGGCTGCGGTCTTGCGGGCTTTTCAGGCTATGGTGGATACGGTTACGGCGGCGGCTACGGCGGCTACGTCAACATCGTGCTTCCGCCACGGCGCGGCTTTCCGGTGCATCGTCCGCCGGGGGGAAGCCTCCCGGGCGTACATCCCATCATTCGGGTTCATACGGACACGCCTGCTCCGGGCGAGGGCTTTCGAAGTGGCCAGCGGCAGATCAATGGTGTTGTAGCGGTTCCGGTGCGGCGCATCGGTCAGACGTACACCCCGCGCGGCGGAAGTGCTCTGGGCGCGTCGCTTGGGCGTGACTATCCGATCGACCGGACGACGCATCATCCGGTGCTTGGAGTGGCGCCGGTGCATGCCTCGGGGTTTGCCCCTGCGTACAGCTCAGGCTTTGCCCCTGCGTATGGCTCTGGCTCTGCGCCAACTCACGCGACCGGTTCGGCCCCGGTGCACGCGACCGGTGCGCCTCCGACGCATGCCACGGGGGTTCCGGTCTACGGGAATGGGGTGCAGGAGAGCAGCTTCCGGCCGGGGCCGCAGCAGGTGGTTCGGACCTGGCAATCTCCGGGTGTTCGGCCTGATGTTCAACAGGGGATGCGCCCGTCCCAGCCCATCCCGCAGAGCTTTGCTCGTCCCGGGGGCCAGGTGACGATCCAGTCCATTCCTCGCCCCTCGGCGCCGCAGATGCAGATGTCGCGGCCCCCCGTCTCGGCTCCGCCGCCATCAGCCTTCCATGCTGCTCCAGCGGCATCACCGGCAGCGCCGAAGAAGTAGCAATCAGGCAGGCAGGCTCAGCTTGAGCGAACGGTAGAGGGCGGCCATGGGTTCGAGTGCGAGTGACTCCGCGCGAGCCTGTGGCGGCATCTCCGGTGGCCAGGCGGCCGAGAGCTGCTCGGGGAGATAGCCGGCGGCGCGAAGGTTGTTCTGGAGCGTCTTCCGCTTTTGCGCGAAGCAAAGCTTCAGGAAGGCATCGAAGCCAGCGGCGTCGACCTGCAGCTCTGTGAAGCGCGGCGCCATGTGAAATCGCAGGACGGAGGAGTAGACGTCCGGCGGCGGTGAGAAGGCTGAGGGCGGCAGGGTGAAGAGGTTGTCGACCTGGGCGTTCATCTGCGCGGTTGCGGAGAGCAGGCCGT
>CAZZZQ010000097.1:0-9422 GCA_964658405.1 uncultured Sphingomonas sp. | reverse complement strand
CCTCCGGTACTGTGAGCAGGGTCAGTGTGCAGGCGGCCGCCGTGCAGGTGACGCGCCCGCGACGGAGCAGCTTCTCCGGGCCGTCATCGGGAAGGCTTGTTTTGAGGGTGCCCTGGAGTGCAGCCGTTGCGGGAGCCTTCAAGGCCTCCGATCCCGTTCGGAAGAGGATAGCCGGCGGGCTGTTTCTGGTGAGCAGGATGTCAAAGATTGCTTCGTTCGGCGTCGCGTGGCTCAACGAGGGAAGCGGCGTCGAATCGAGCGGCAGCGGCCCGGGGGCGGCGGCGCTTAGCGCGGCAAGCCGCTCCCGCGTGGACTCCTCCTGCTTGCTGGATTCGCGGGAGCTCAGGGCGGTCCGGTAGGCGTGGATGGCCTCGGGAAGGCGGTGCTGGGCCTCGTAGATCCGGCCAAGGTGGTTGCCGATGTAGCCCTGCGGGTCAAGCTCCCAGGCGGCGCGCGTGTAGAGTTCAGCCCGGGGCAGCTCGCCCTGCTGGAAACAGACCCAGCCGAGGACCGTCCATGCGCGGCTGAGCGCAGCCATCCGGGAAAAGGCGTCTGCCGGGGAGTTCAGGTCCAGATTGGAGGTCTGCCGCTCCTCAAGGCTGACGCCCTCCTCGGCCAGCGACCTGGCGTCGGCGAGGCTTTGCTTATCCATGGCGAGCCTGTACGCGAGGTCGAGCTTGACAGCGGGATTCGGGTCTTTGCGGGCGTCTTCAATCTGCTGGCTGGCCGGACCCGTCGTTGCTGGAGCGGTGCCTGCGGTCATGGGCAGACTGCTCGGTTGCTCGCGAACGGTATAGCCGTCCGGAAGGGTGAAGAGCCCCGGATCGGGCTCCTTCTGGACGATGTGGCTCAGTTCGAACATGCGGTTGCCGGTGCGGGGATCCTGGTCGACCTCGCTGACGATTAGCTTGAGGCTCGGGGCGAACCAGAGATCGTGCGAGATGACAATCGGCTCCTCGTTGCCGACGAGGCCGGCGGGGAGGGTCTCGGTAATGCGCCGGCCCACGACGTGGAGGGTGTCCCGCGTCTGGGTTCCCAGGTCGACCGTATTGATGCTGCCTGCGGGCGGCCGCGGGCCGGACTGCGGACGAGTGGCCGGAAGAAATCGCACGGTCACGGCCGCGTTTTCAGGGATGTGCTGCAGCGTGGCGATCCTGGTCTTCGTGTTCCATGTCAGCGCCGTGTGCTTTACGGGATCGATGACGTAGACGATGGTGACGGGCGCTGGCTGTGACGCATCAGTCGCGGTCAGTGTGCCGTCGTAGCGCTGGAGACCGCTGGCCGAGCGATCATAGTGGCCCTTCATCTCGTGCGTCAGCGTGTTGCCGCCGGCGAGTGGTTGAACGGCGCGGACATCCTGATCGGCGCTGAAGGGTAGGCCGAGAACGGGCTGTTCCGCCTTGCCCGGCTTCCCCATGGTGATGGTGAGCGAGGCCTGTCCCCACCCGGCAGCGGCAGTCGTGCAGAAGAGGAGGGTTTGAGCGAGGAGTGCAGAGCTTCTCATGGGCGTCTCCGATTCGTCGAGGCCGATTATAGCGATCGCTCTGGAGCGTTTCACCCACAAAAAAGGCCACGAGACTGGCTCGTGGCCTTGCTGCTTCCAGATCAAGGACTTAGGCGTTCATGATCTTGTCCGGTGTGATGGGGAAGCTACGAACGCGCTTCCCGGTGGCGTGATAGATTGCGTTGGCGACCGCCGCAGCGGCTCCGGTGATGCCGATCTCGCCGATGCCACGGGCGCCTAAGGGGCTGAACTTGGCGTCGGGGATTCCGACCACGGAGACATCGATGGTGCCAATGTCCGCGTTGACCGGCACGTGATACTCCGCGAGGTTCTCGTTGACTGTTCGGCCGTAGACGGGGTCGATGTGGGTCTCCTCAAGGAGGGCGATGCCGACGCCCCAGACGATTCCACCAACAAGCTGGTTGAGGCCTGTGGTCTTATTCATCAGCTGGCCCACGTCGTAGCAGCCAACGACACGGCGGACCTGCACCATGTGGCTGTCCTTATCGACGGCTACCTCAACGAAGACGGCGCCGAAGGACTGGGCGGTGTTTGCGGTCGCGGATTCGCCGGGTTCGGCGGTGGCAGTCGCTTCTACGGCTTTGCCACCGTTGCGCGTCAGCAGCGTCTGGATGCTCTCCGAGGTGGACGGGGAGGATTTGGCAAAGAGGTTGCCGTCCTTCACGTCCAGGTCGATCGCTTTCAGCCCGTGGAGCGGCGACTGTGTGTCGTTTACGGCAACCTCGCCGAGCTTCAGCTTCGCCTGCTGAGCCGCCGCCTGGATGGCAGGGCCGATGCTGGCTGCCGTCTGCGATCCACCGGAGACAGGCGACTTGGGCAGGGTTGAATCACCGAGTTTTACATCGATCTTGTGCGGATCAAGCCCGAGGAACTGGCCTGCCGTATCCGCCATGATGGTGTAGGAGCCCGTTCCCAGATCGACCGTGGCGATGCCTACGTAGCCGCGACCATTGGCAAGGTAGGAGCAGGTTGCGCCAGCGGCGGAGCGATTCGCCGGATAGGTCGCAGTTGCCATGCCCCAGCCGATGAGCTGATTGCCTTCGGTGGTCATCCCCGGCTTCGGGGACCGTTTCGACCAGCCGAACTTGTCGGCGCCCTGCTTGTAGGCTTCCTTGAGATTCTTGCTGGTGAACGGCCGATCCTTGCCGAGGTCCTTCTCTGCGTAGTTGACCATGCGAAGCTGCACGGGATCCATGTTCAGCTTCCATGCAAGCTCGTCGAGCGCCGACTCGAAGGCAGCCGTGCCGGTTGCCTCGCCGGGCGCGCGCTGGAAGGTTGAGACGCCGAGGTTCATATCTACGAGCCGATGGCTGGTGACCTGCGACTCGCTGTTATATAGCAAGCGAGTCTGGATGGCGGAGGGCTCGAGGAAGTCCTCCATGACCGAGGTGTTGACGATGACATCATGTTGTACGGCGAGGAGTTTGCCGTCATTCGAGGCCCCGAGCTTGATCTTCTGAACGGTTGCCGGACGTGCGCCGACGGGTCCGAACATCTGGGTTCGCTCCACGGGAAGCTTGACCGGACGATTCGCCACCTTCGCGGCCATTGCGCAGAGGATGACGTGTGACCAGGTTGACCCCTTGCTGCCGAAGCCGCCGCCGGTGAAGGGGCAGATGACCTGCACGTTATCGAGCGGAATGCCGAGCGTCTTCGCCGCGGTCATCTTGACGCCGCTGATGTACTGCGTGGAGTCGTGCAGGGTCAGCTTGTCGCCCTCCCACGAGGCGATCGTCGCATGGGGCTCCATGGGGTTATGGTTCTGGATCGGCGTCGTGTAGGTCTCTTCGAGCTTGACGGTGGAACGGGCGTAGGAGGCGTTGAGGTCGCCGCGGCTGGTGTCGGCCGGCTCGCGACCAGGAGACTTCGGCTTGCGCGCTTCGCTAAGACGACCGAGGAAGTCGAGCTTCGCGGGCTCCTGCTTATACGTGATCTTCAGCAGCGTTGCGGCGTACTTTGCCTGGTTGAGTGACTCGGCTACAACGACCGCAATGGGCTGGCCGTTGTACCAGATGTCCGTCTCCTGGAGCACCGTGATGTGGCGGCTCGCCGGCGGCTGTGCCTTGGGTGCGGGAAGCTTCGGCGCGTTGAACGGCGTTAGAACCGCAACGACGCCCGGGGCCTTCATCGCGGCGGAGTGATCGAGGGCAGCCAGGCTGCCGTTCGGGATCGTGCTCTGAACGATGTACGCGTACGCGAGGTTCTTCATCGGAAACTCGGCCGCGTACGTCGCCTTTCCGGTGACCTTCGCGTGGCCGTCGTAGCGCTGCGTAAGCTGGTCGGTCAGGGTGACCGCCTTCTCCTCCTGGAGAAGCATTGGTTCTATGGTGATCATGCCTGTGCTCCTTGTGCGGCTACGGTGAGCGCGCGGACGATGTTCTGTTTGGCAAGCTGAATCTTGAAGGCGTTGTGCTCGTAGGTCTTCGCTCCGGCGACGGCTAGCTCGGCTGCCTTGGCGAAGGATTCCGGGCCGGGGGCTGCGCCGACGAGGGCCTTTTCGGCCTCCTTCGAACGCCAGGGCTTGTGAGCCACGCCGCCGAGTGCGAGGCCTGCGGACTTGATCGTGCCGCCATCCATTTCGAGGCCGGCAGCGATCGAGACGAGGGCGAAGGCGTAGCTGTTGCGATCGCGAACCTTCAGGTAGTGTGAGTTTTTCGCGAACTTCGCGGGCGGCAGTTCAACGGCAAGAATCAGCTCATCGGGCTTGAGGTTGGTATCAAGCTGCGGAGTGGACCCTGGGAGGCGGTGGAAGTCGGCAAAGGGAATGCTGCGCTTGCCCTTGGGGCCCTGTACGTGGACGGTCGCTCCGAGCGCTGCCATTGCGACGTTCATATCGGACGGGTTTGTGGCGATACAGGTCTCTCCGCTGGCCGGGCCATGATCGCTCTGGCCGAGGATCGCGTGGATCCGGTTGAAGCCCTTGATCGCCGCGCAACCGCTGCCTGGGACGCGCTTGTTACAGGCCGGGAAGGCGGTGTCCGTGAAGTAGTAGCAGCGCGTGCGCTGGAGCAGGTTGCCGCCGGTAGTCGCCATGTTTCGCAGCTGCGGAGAGGCGCCGCTGAGCAGGGCCTCCGAGAGCAGGGGATAGTTCGACCGGATGAGTTCGTGATTCGCAAGGTCGCTATTCCGGACGAGTGCGCCGATCATGACGCCGCCTCCCGAAGCCTGCGTCACCTCGGCGAGTTCGAGGTGATTGATATCGATCAACAGCGACGGATGCTCGACGTTGTCCTTCATCAGGTCGACGAGGTTGGTGCCGCCGCCGAGGAACTTCGCCCCGGGCGTGGTGATGGCGTGGATGGCTGCATCGGGCGCGTTGACGCGCTGGTAGTTGAAGGGATTCATGCGGATACTCCGGCGGCGGCGCGAACGGCGGCCACGATGTTGGGGTAGGCTCCGCAGCGGCAGATGTTGCCACTCATGCGCTCGCGGATCTCGTTGTCGGTCAGTGCCGGGTTACTGGTCTTGCCGGTCTCAAAGCTGACGCGGCTCAGGTCGCCCTTCTTCTGCTCGTCGATCAGGGCGACGGCGGAGCAGATCTGACCCGGGGTGCAGTAACCGCACTGATAGCCATCGTGCTCGAGAAATGCAGCCTGAACGGCGTGCAGGGTGTCGCCCTGCGCGAGGCCTTCGATCGTCGTGATCTTCGAGCCTTCGGCAGCGGCGGCGAGGGTCAGGCAGGAGTTGACGCGGCGGCCATCGACCAGCACCGTGCATGCTCCGCACTGGCCGTGGTCGCAGCCCTTCTTGCTTCCGGTCAGCTCCAGGTGCTCGCGAAGGGCGTCGAGCAGGCTGGTGCGTGTGTCGAGCGAGATCTGGTGCGGCGTGCCGTTGATGTCCAGCGTCATCTGTGCCATCTGCGGGGCTACGGCATGGTGCGCTTCGGCTGCGGCGATCTGGGGGACACCGGAGACGGCGACGGCTCCAAGGATGCTCGCTCCCTGGACGAAGGTGCGGCGCGTCAGCAGGTCGTTGCGGCCTTCGGAGGACTCTTGAATCAGGGATTCTTTAGAACAGGGGGCAGTACTCATAACTTGATCCTCAGGGAGAGTTCGCGTTGGGGGAGGGTGAACAACTTCGGTAATAGACGGGATCGGTGCCGATAAAGATGTACCCGGCGGGCGGCCGGTGAGCGCGGCTTGTGATGATGTGAAAGTATTTCAGTAATCAAAAGCAATCAGTCCAAGGTGCGGTGTGTGCATGAGTCGGAAGCGGTGGATGTTAGAGGTTGCAGGGGCGGCGGTGTTGATCGCGGCAACAGTCGGGGGAACGATGGATGCGCAGGCTCCGGAGCGCGGCGCGAAGAACGGCGGAGATGCGCAGGCCAAAGAGGATACGATCCCGGTCCCGCCCGAGACCAGCTCCGTGACGAAGCACGACACGACCATTGGCGGAAGGCAGATTCACTACACCGCGACCGCGGGAAACCTGTTGATTCGCGATGAGAAGGACGCGCCAAACGGCAGCATCTTCTACACCGCGTACACGGAGGACGGCGCCGAGGCTAAGAATCGCCCGGTCACCTTCTTCTACAACGGAGGCCCGGGCGCGGCGACGATCTGGTTGCACATGGGCTCCTTTGGTCCGGTCCGTGTGGTGACGGACAGCCCCGAGGCGACGCATCCAGCGCCGTTCGAAGTGGTGCAGAACCAGTACAGCCTGCTCGATCGCAGCGATCTGGTCTTCATCGACGCTCCGCTGTGCGGGTTCTCGCGGGCGGTTGGCAAGGGGACCGCCAAGGACTTTGCCGGGACCGACCAAGACATCAAGGCGTTTGAAAAGTTCATCGTCCGGTACATCACGGCGAACCAGCGCTGGAACTCACCCAAGTTTCTCTTTGGGGAGTCCTACGGGACGACGCGCTCGGCGGGGCTGGTCTCGGCGCTGCAGAACGACGGAATCCAGTTCAACGGCGTGGTGTTGCTGTCGTCGATCCTGAACTACAACCGCCGCGCGGCCGGCCTGGACTACGAGTCGGTCGGCTACATGCCGTCGTTCGCGGCAATTGCCTACCACTATAAGAAGGTGAAGACCTCATCCAGCATGGCGGAGTGGGTCCAGCAGGCGCGGGAGTTTGCGCGGGGTCCGTACGCGGAGGCGATCCAGCAGGGTGACCGGCTGCCACCCGCCCAGTTCGACGCGATGGCGGTTAGGGTTGCGGCGTTCACGGGCCTGAGCGTGCCGTATGTGAAGGAGTCGAAGCTCCGCATCTCGGCAACGCGCTTCCGCAAGGAGCTGTTGCGCGATGAGGACGAGCGGACCCTTGGCCGCTATGACGCTCGCTTTATGGGCTGGGATCCGGATGCGGCTGGCGAGAATCCTGGCTACGACCCGTCCGATACCGGGATTAGCGGCGTCTATGTGGGCGCGTTCCACGACTACATCCAGCGCGAGCTGAAGTACATGAGCCAGGAGCCGTACTACCTCTCCGGCCCGGGGCTGAACCAGGCGTGGGACTTCAAGCACCGCGCACCGGGGCAGGGCGGTCCGGGTGGCGGCGAACAGGCAGCGCCCGATGTGGCGATCGACCTCTCAGACGCGATGCGCAAGAATCCGAAGCTGCACGTCTTTTCGGCGAACGGCTACTTTGACCTGGCGACGCCGTTCTTTGCGACTGAGTTTGATCTGAGCCATATGGAGCTTCCGGCGAAGCTGGTCAATAACGTCGAGTTTGGCTACTACCCGGCGGGACACATGGTGTATCTGAACGTCGACGCGCTGAAGCAGATGAAGTCGGACATGGATCGGTTTTACAGCGAGGCCGCTCCCCGGTAGTGGGTCGGACAGGCTGCGGAGAGTCTCCGCAGCCTGTAAAGCATGCCCAGTTTGTTGATCGCGCGTAAATAAGCTAGACTGATATTTGTGGCCGGAGTGCGCCTTTTGCTCGTTGACGGCTCACAAGACAACTGGTGAGGGATAAAGAAGAATGGCAAAGCGTCGTGGAAATCCGAATTGGGGCAAGCCTGAGCCGATCGGGCCGGTTGTGCCCACCGTTACATCGTTCGAGATGGTCGTGAAAGAGTTCAAGCTGACCCCGGACCAGTACATCCGGTCGACCCGCCTTCGTGAGTGGGCCCGGCGGAACAAGAATTCGAAGTACATCCCGGAGGCTCTGCTTGAGGCCTGGGGTTTTGAGATCGAGTCGACCCTCTAGAGCATCAGATCGTTGATGGAGCGAACGCCGTCCTTCGGGACGGCGTTCCTGTGTTCGAGTGCGTTTAGTCCGACGATTATGATTCCGATAGAGGGTGCGAGCATGTTTGCTGAGGTTGAAGCGGCGGTTGCGGCGATACGCGCAGGACAGATGGTCATCGTGGTCGATGATGAAGACCGCGAGAACGAGGGCGATCTGACCCTTGCGGCCGAGTTCGTCACGCCTGAGGCCATCAACTTTATGGCGAAGTTTGGCCGTGGGTTGATCTGCCTGACCCTGACGGAAGAGCGCGCCGACTACCTCCGGCTTGGACCGATGACGCAGGAGAACACCTCGCGCTTCGGAACCGCCTTTACCGAGAGCGTCGAGGCCCGCGAGGGCGTGACGACGGGAATTTCGGCGGCAGACCGCGCCCACACGATCCGCGTGGCGATCGATTCGCGGTCGACGGCGCGTGATCTTGCGCGTCCCGGGCATGTGTTTCCCCTGCGGGCACGGAAGGGCGGCGTGCTGGTGCGCGCCGGCCAGACGGAGGCCTCGGTCGACCTGGCGCGGATGGCAGGGCTGATCTCAGCCGGTGTCATCTGCGAGATTATGAACGAAGACGGCACCATGGCGCGGGTTCCTGACCTGGTGAAGTTCTGCGAAGAGCACTCGATGCTGATGGTTACGGTCGCGGACCTGATCCGCTATCGCCTGCAGCATGAGCGGTATATTCATCGGGTCGCCGAGTCGATCATGCCGACCGAGCATGGCGACTTCCGGATGATCGCGTACGAGAGCGAGGTCGAGGGCGATGAGTCGCATGTCGCGCTGGTCTATGGCGATGTGACGAGCGACTCGGAGATCGTTCCGGTGCGCGTCCATACGCATTGCCTGGCCGGGGATGTGTTCGGGACGACGCTCTGTGATTGCCGCGCTGTGGTCAGCGAGTCGCTTCGGATGATCGCCGAGGCCGGACGTGGCGCGCTGGTCTATCTTCACAACGGGACCAAGGGCTTCGGAATCGACCAGTCAGTGACGCCAGCCCGGGTTGTGTTGCATCGGGAGTCGCGTGGGAAGGAGCGCTCCGACGATCGCAGCCAACGCACCCTTCGGCAGGTTGGTCTCGGCGGACAGATCCTTTCGGATCTTGGAATTCACCGTATCCGCCTTCTGACCAATACGCCGACGCATGTTCCTGCGCTGCAGGGCTTCGGAATCGAGATCGTGGAGCAGGTCCCGGTGGCGGTCGATCGAAGCGTCGTCAAGGTATAAGCATCGACTTGTTGTGACATAGCTACCGGTTCGTGACGACGAGATTAAGGGTTACGGTCTGGACGACTCCTGCGCCTGCCGCGGAGCTTGCCGTGACGGTGTACTGGTAGTTTCCGGCAGGAGTGACGTGAAAGTTCGGGCTGAGTCCTGCACCACAGCCGTTGATGAACAGCATCATCGTCGTGTAGACCAGGGCAAGGATCAGTGTGAGCGGCCGGCGGGCCAGTCGCCGGCGCTGCATCCAGAAGAAGAGCCCTGAGGGCAGCAGGATGCACAGGGTCATGCCGTTGAAGGCGTAGCGAGTGTGCGGTCTGAGGCTGGCTGCTGTGATCGTGTTGATGGTTACGACGCTGGCCTGTGGGGCGCTCCCGAGGGTGACTGACGACGGGAGCAGCGAGCAGGCGGCCCCCGCAGCGGCAATGACCGGGGTGCAATTCAGGACGACAGCCCCGGTAAATCCCCCGATTGGCGTGACGGTCAGGCTGT
>CAZZZQ010000096.1:0-9424 GCA_964658405.1 uncultured Sphingomonas sp. | reverse complement strand
AGAAAAACCGATGCTGCGGCTATCGCCCCCCCCCGGAGAACTGCCTGAAAGGGGAATTCGCCACGGATTGCAGGCGCGATTAACGCAGTGTCCGATCTCACCCTGCAAGCCCTTGGGCAAGGGTGTGGGAGATAAGCTGTTGAACCATAGGTGCTTCGACTTCGGTCAGGAGAACGGGTTTCGAGCAGACTCCTGCTGCTGCTATCGTTCCAGACGAGACCACTATGAAGACCTTTCCATTTGCACTCCTCGCCGCGCTCCTTCTGCCCGCTGCCACGCTTCAGGCAGAGGTCTCGCTTCCAAAGATCATGACCAGCCACATGGTGCTCCAGCGGGACAAGCCGCTCCACCTCTGGGGCAGCGCCGCGCCGGGTGAGGCCGTCAGCGTGGAGTTCCATGGCAGCAAAGGTGCGACGACCGCAGACGAGCTCGGCCGCTGGAGCGTCTTCCTCCCTGCCCAGCCCGCCGGTGGCCCCTACACCCTGACCGTCCATGGGACGAACACCCTGACGCTCGACGACATTCTCGTTGGCGACCTCTGGTTCGCCTCCGGCCAGTCGAATATGGAGATGCCCCTGAAGGGCTTCGGCGGCGACACGGTCGTCAAGGATGCGGAGCGCGAGATTCGCGAGGCCAATCACCCGGAGATCCGCCTCCTGATGGTCGAGCGCAAAGGCGCCGGCTATCCGCTCGAAGACGTCCTGGTCGGCCATGAGTGGACGAAGTGCACCCCCGAGACCGCGAAGGACTTCTCCGCCGTCGCCTACTTCTTCGGCCGGTCGATCCAGCAACACGAAAAGGTCCCGATCGGGCTGATCGACTCCTCCTGGGGTGGCACGCCGGTCGAGGCCTGGGCCAGCCTGACTGCGCTCAGCAGCGACGCCGGTTTCATGCCGGTCTTCCGTGAGCGAGCGGCGATGATGAACCGCGAGCCAGACGCGATCCGCATGGACGCGGCAGACCTGACTGCAAAGGCAAAGGGTCTGCCTTCACCCAAAAAGGGCTGGCACCCGGACCCGGTCTCCTGGGAGCCGGCCGCGCTCTACAACGCGATGGTCGCCCCCTTCACCGAGCTGCCGATTCGCGGCGTCATCTGGTACCAGGGCGAGTCCAACAGCGTACTCGCCCGCGCGCCGATGTACGAGAAGATCTTTACCACCATGATCACGGACTGGCGCAGCCAGTGGAAGGACGCCGACCTGCCCTTCCTCTTCGTGCAGCTTGCGAGCTTCACCTCTACTCCACAGGAGGACTGGCCGACGATCCGCGAGGCGCAGCTGCGCACGCTTGCCCTGCGCAACACCGGCATGGCCGTCGCCATCGACGTCGGTCTTCCGAACAACGTCCATCCGCCGGATAAACAGGTTGTCGGCGAACGGCTGTCGCTCTGGGCCCGCGACCTGAGCTACGGCGAACACGTCGAAGACTCCGGTCCGCTCTTCCGCTCCGCGACCCCGATGAACGGCACTATGATCGTCACCTTCAACCACGCAGAAGGGCTCGTTGCCCACGGCGGAGCTGTTCAGGGCGTTGAGATCGCAGGAGCCGACAAGGCGTTCGTCCCGGCGACGGCGAAGATTGAAGGCGACCGGCTCACTGTCAGCAGCCCGGCCGTCGCCGCGCCGCTGTACGTGCGGTACGCCTGGCGCAACTTCCCAGAAGCAAATCTCTACAACAAGGCAGGCCTGCCGGCATCGCCCTTCACCTCCGTACCGCGCTGACGGTGCCGTAGCCGACGCTTCGGTCCAGACGCTATACTTCGTCAAACCTGCCACACCGCACCAGAGCTCCATACCCGGAGCAGGAGACTACCTTGTCCAGCCGCATCTCTCGACGATCCTTTGCGCAACTGCTTGGCGCTGCAGCCGGCACCGCATCCCTTCCTTCCTTTGCTGCAACGCTCGGCGGCGCACCGGCGATGCCTTCGGCGACCGGTGCGCGCTCGTTCCCCGCCGGATTTCTCTGGGGTTCAGCGACCGCCTCCTACCAGGTCGAAGGCGCCGTCAAGGAAGAGGGCCGCGGCCCGTCCATCTGGGATACCTTCTCGCACACCGCGGGCAAGACGCATAACGGCGATACCGGCGACGTGGCCGATGACCACTTCCATCGCTACAAGGAAGACATCCAGCTGATGAAAGATCTCGGGCTGAAGACCTACCGGTTCTCGATTGCGTGGTCGCGGGTCTTCCCGACCGGCACCGGCGCGCCGAATCCGAAGGGCCTGGACTTCTATAACCGCATGCTCGACAGCCTGCTGGCCGCCGGAATCGAGCCCTTCTGCACGCTCTACCACTGGGATCTGCCGCAGCCCCTGCAGGACAAGGGCGGCTGGGAGAATCGCGATACCGCAAAGGCCTTCGCTGATTACGCTGGCTACACCGCCGGCAAGCTGTCGGACCGCGTGAAGCACTTCATGACGATGAACGAGATCCGCTCCTTCGTCGAGCTCGGCTACTCGAACGGCATGCATGCACCGGGCTTGAAGCTTGATGCGAAGCGTGTCGCACAGCTGACCCACTATGCCGTGCTCGGCCATGGCCTGGCAGTGCAGGCGATCCGCGCCAGGGCGAAGCCCGGGACAAAGGTCGGCCTGGCAGACAATTGCACCGCGACGACGCCGGTCATCGAGACCCCGGAGCACATCGAAGCCGCAGGCAAGGCCATGCGCGAAGAGAACGCCATGTTCCTCACCGTCATCCAGGAGGGCAAATACACCGACTCCTACCTGAAGCGCCTCGGTGCCGATGCGCCGACCTTTACTCCGGAAGAGCTCGCCGCCATCGGCAGCAAACTCGACTTCACCGGCCTGAACATCTATGCGCCCGTATATGTCCGTGCGGACAGCTCAGAGCTGGGCTACGCCGTCGTGCAGCCGCCTGCCTCCTATCCGCACATGTTCAGCCCATGGCTCACGATCGGACCGGAGGCGCTCTATTGGTCGCCGAAGCTGGTGGCCAAACTCTGGAACGTCAAGGAGATCTACATCACCGAAAACGGTGCATCCTCGGCCGATGTGGTCGCTCCCGACGGCCAGATCTACGACACCGACCGCGTCATGTACCTCCGCAACTACCTCACGCAGCTGCAACGTGCAGTCGCCGAGGGTGTTCCGGTCAAGGGTTACTTCTGCTGGAGCCTGCTGGATAACTACGAATGGGCCGACGGCTACGAGAAGCGCTTTGGAATCCACTATGTCGACTTCACCACCCAGAAGCGGACGCCCAAGCTGAGCGCCCACTTCTACCACCAGGTCATCGCAAACAATAAGGTCGTCTAGGGATGGCGGCGCATTGCGGGAAGGCCCGAAGTATCGGGCTTACCTCAACGCGTCGCCAGGCTGCTCTCACTGCTGCGATCGAAGGTCCCGGGGTACGCAATGGTCGCTCCGCGCCCGACCTCCCACCGACCGTGATCGAGATACAGGATCACCAGCCCAACGACGATCTCCGGCTGGATAATCGACAGCGTCGCAAGGTAGCGCTTCGTCTTCAGACCCGCCTCTGCCGCACCGCGCACCGGCCGGCTGCGGCGCAGCGACCCCGGAACCTGCGGGATCTCGATCACCTGCAGATCAGCCTCGGGATGCGCCTCGCCGTACGCAGCTACACTCCGAATCACCTGCTTCGGCGTCATCAGGCCGAAGTCGGCGATATGGTCGCCACCCTTCACCAGCCCGGGGAAGTAGAGATTCACCATATCCGCCGCGAAGTTGGCGCAGTTTGTCTTCTTCAGGTGGTAAAGATGATGGTTCGGCCGGCTGTTCATGGTCGCGATGAACTGCTCATCCTGCTCCCGCGTGGTCGCGATCTGATAGCCCCATACCCGGCGGTTGTAGGCGACGCCCGCGGTCTCCCACCACTCGTCCGTCGCCTGGTCCTTCTCCGTTCCGTCCGGAACGATCTTCAGCATAAAGCTACGGCGATAACGCTGACGCAGCTCCCAGACTGACTCCGGCGTAGCGTAGTTCAGAACGTCGCCCGCATTATCCGTAGCGTAGAGAAACTGCATGATGGGTGATGCGACCCAGTCCAGGTCGCCGATCCGGTGATAACGCGCGATCGCGACGCCGGCCGGCTCACCGGTCTGACACATGCGCAGCCGCAGCGGCCCGTCCGCACAGACCCGGTCGAGGTAAATCGCCGTATGGCCAACCGGCATCATGGTACCGAAGTTCCCAAACGGTTCACCGACGAGAACGGTCAACGCGGCATGGGCCGAAGGAGCAACGAAGAGCGACAATGCCAGTAAACGGAAGATTGACCTGAACCCGGAGACCCCGGAAGTGCACCTTAAAAACATTCTCTTCTAAAGATGCTCAGCCGGCCATAAAACGTTGGATCGAGCATGGAGATCCTGCGACGTTATCCGCATTGGCTCAACAACATAAGACTGTGCATCAGATTCATTGTGTGACATGCTTATTTGGTCCAACTTTTAGCGAAAAAACAGTTCCCTGCTAACAGTGGAACAACGCCACTAAAGGCTCCCGGCATGCGCAGGTCGAACCTGCCATCCGCCTGCCTGATTGAACCACCTGGAGAGCACTTGTTCCTGTACGACCCTTCTTCGACCTCGAGGCACGTTCGTCACAGAGTAAACGTCTCCCCCTTCGGACGGCTATGACGGTGATGCTCTCCTTTGCTGCATTTCTGCTGGCCAGTCTAAGTGCCGGACTCCTCTTCGTTCGAATTACAAATCCTCGGCTGAAGGGATTGAGCTGGCTTGCGGCCGGCTTCCTGACAGGCTGCCTGTCCGCGCTCCTGATTCTCTACAAGGACAGGATTCCGGACGTCTTCGCGCTGCTGGTCTCAGATCTCACCATCTTCGGAACCATCGTTCTGATGGACGCTGCATTCCTCGAGCTTTCGCCCTATCCTTCGCTGGTTCCGAACCTCGGCTCCTGGCTCCTCTGCGGCCTTACGGTCGAAGGCCTCTACCGCATCTTCTTCATCCATGATGACCGTTACCAGGTCGCAGTTCTCAGCCTGGTGGTCATCATTCAGGTCTGCGAAACTGTCCGCAGACTGCTGATGACGAATGATCGTGCACTGCGGGCTCCGGCATGGATGACCTCCGCCATGCTGATCATGTTCATCCTCTTCAATGTCGTTCGAGGAGGCCTGGACGCTACGGGCCGGCTCTACACCTCGGCTCACTATCCCGCCTTCGCAACCTTCACCTATGCGGTCTATGTGGCCGTTGCCATGGGAGTCGGCTTCGGCTTCTTCTGGATGACGACGGCCGGACTGACCGCCGGGTTTGAGCTGATGGCGACGACCGACCCGCTGACACGTCTCTACAATCGCCGCGTCTTTCTGCAGTGGTGCGAGAAGGAGCTCCAGCGCTCCGGCGGCAGCACCATTCCCTTCTCGATCCTGATGATCGATCTGGACTACTTCAAACAGATCAATGACCGCTTCGGCCACCTGGCCGGGGATGCGGTCCTCTGCTCGGTGGTCGAGAAGATCCAGGACTCCGTCCGCGGCATCGACGTACTTTGCCGCTGGGGAGGCGAGGAGTTCACGGCGCTTCTCCCCGGGGCTGACCCTGAGGCTGCCCTGCTCGTCGCAGACCGGATCCGCAGCAACGTCGAGCGGACCCGGATGACCGGCCCCCTCTGGCGGGATGTGAACACCGGCGACCTGCCGCAGATTACCGCAAGCCTCGGCATCGGAACCTTAGCCGGTCCAAACGATACCGTGGCGCAGATGCTGGCGCGTGCTGATAGAGCGCTCTACGAATCAAAGGCTGCCGGCAGAAACTGCGTCTCCACCTCAAGTTAGCGATCGGCCCCTGTCCCACCACCTGGTGGTCGAGAGTGCGCCTGTTGTCGATCCTTACAATCCTCAGACTTCGATCTTGACACGGGTTCTCACCGTCTCTACTATTCTCGACCGAACAGAAACAAGGTACTAAATCGTTTTGAGAGATTTTTCCGGGTCTGCTCTGACAACGAGCGGCGGACTTCAATGCCCTCCAAGCATGGGAACAGTCATGCAGTGGAGCCGTTCCGGATAACGTTTACCTCCCGAGACGACGGCTTCACGCCGCGGCCCAGAACGATATCGACAGGATTTTCCAGCAACCAGCACGCTTGAAGACTTCAGGAGAGCATATGCGTCACATCCGTTTACTGGCAGCAGTTCTAACCCTCGCAGCGTTCCTGGTTCCCACTCCTCGCGCGCATGCTCAGGAAAATGCAAATATCGATGGCATCGCAACCGATGCCTCAGGAGCAGTCGTTCCGAACGCAGCCGTAAAGCTCGTCCAGATCGAAACCAACGAGACAAGGACCGGAACGACCAATGGCTCCGGCCTCTTCAGCTTCACTGGCCTGCACATCGGCCACTACAACCTGACCGTCACCGCCCCCGGCTTCAAGATCACCTCGACCAACAACATCGTGCTGAACGTCGCCCAGACACTTGAAGAGAACATCGTCCTCCAGGTCGGCAGCGAAGGCCAGACGGTCTCGGTCGAAGCAAACGCCCTCCAGGTCCAGTCCGAGACCAGCCAGGTCGACAGCCTTATCAGCGGCGCCCAGGTCTCTGAGCTCGCCACCAACGGCCGCAATATCACCGCGCTTGCCGTACTCGCCCCCGGCGTCTCGAACAATCTGCCCGACTACAACGGCGTCATGGCACTAACCGCCGGCAACGGCATCAGCTTCAACGGCACACGTCCCAGCCACAATATCTACCTCGTCGACGGCGGCGAGATCTACGACCGCGGCTGCGGCGGCTGCTTCAGCATCCTGGTCTCCCAGGATTCAATCGCCCAGTTCCAGACCCTGACCAGTAACTACAGCCCGGACTACGGTATCGGCTCCGGTGGCCAGGTCCTCATGGTCCTCAAGTCCGGTACAAAGAGCTTCCACGGCAGTCTCTGGGAGTTCAATCGGAACGAGGCCTTTGACGCCAATAACTACATCTCGAAGCTGAACAACCAGCCAAAGCCCAAGCTGCGCGTCAACATCTTCGGCGGCAACATCGGCGGTCCGCTGGTTATCCCGCACCTCTACAACAACGCCCGCAATCGCACCTTCTTCTTCGTCAACGAAGAAGAGCGCCGCCAGATCCAGGGCTCTGCACCGAGCAACACCAACACCATCCCCACCGGCGACTTCCCGACCCTCGGCCAGCCGCTCGCCTATACCCCCGCAAACGGCGCAGGCACGCCGATCGTCCCTGTCACCACAGACCCGGCGAAGCTTGCCATCTATGGCGCCAACGGTCTCACCCCTGGCGGACAGTTCAACAAGAACGCCGCCGGCCAGTTCATTATCCCGGCCGCACTGATCGACCAGAACGTCGTCCGCATGATCGGAACCGGCATCTTCCCGCAACCGAACGTGACCGGCGGCGCAAACCAGTTCGTGACCTCCGTCAGCGCACCGACCTATGTCCGCGAAGACCTCGTCCGCATGGATCACACCATCAACGACAAGCTGCAGCTGATGGGCAACTACATCCACGACGCCAACTCGCAGTCCGCGTATCCTCCGCTCTGGAGCGATGACAGCTACCCTACGGTCGGCAGCGCGCTCTCGAACCCGGCCTGGGCAGCGGTCGTCAAGCTGACGCAGACCATCTCGCCCAGCCTGCTGAACGAGACCGCCTTCAACTTCGACGGCAACAAGCTGGTCATTACGCCGATCGGCACCTACGCACAGCCGACCGGCTACAACGCCTCCACCTTCTTCACCGGCAATAACCCCGGCAACCGCATGCCCGAGATCGACCTTGGCGCTCCCTACGGCACCAACTGGAGCTCGGCCTACTTCCCATGGCACAACGCCGCGATGGACTATCAGACCCGCGACGACCTCTCTTGGACCAAGGGCAGCCATAGCATGAAGTTCGGCGCGTCATGGATGCACTTCATCAAGAACCAGCAACTGCAGTCCAACACGCAGGGCACCTTCACCTTCAACAACACCTCGTTCTCGAAGGACTCCTACCTGAACTACCTGCTTGGCTCGGCAGCCTCTTTCACGCAGCTCCAGGCGCTGAACGGTCTGCACTGGGTCAACAACAGCTACTCCTTCTACGCGCAGGATAACTGGAAGGTAACCCGCAAGCTGACGCTGAACCTCGGCATCCGCTATGACGCACTCCCACACAACTACGAGCGCTACAACGAGTTCGCCAACTTCCTGCCCAGCGCCTACAGCGCATCCGCCGCACAGGCCCCGGGCGCAGACGGCACGCTCAACCCGAACGGCCCCGGCTTTAGCACACCTTCCGGATCAACCACACCGTTCTATCTCAACGGCATCCAGCTCGCCGGAGTCGGTGGCTTCCCACGAGGCGGCGTGCAGAACGACTATAAGTCCACGCAGCCCCGCATTGGCTTCGCCTTTGATCCCTACGGCGATGGCAAGACGGTCGTTCGTGGAGGCGTCGGCCTCTTCTACGAGCGCATCCAGGGCAACGACTCCTACAACGCTGGAAACAATCCGCCGTTCTCCTTCCAGCCTTCCGCCAACAACGTCTACTTCTCAAACACCAACCAGAGTGCGACCAACGGCCTGACCGCTTCGACCAACCCGCACCCGGCCAGCATCACCAACCTCGCCTACCACTACCCGCTCCCCGGCGTAGCGATGTTCAGTTTCGGCGTGCAGCAGGAGATCTCCCCCGCCATCGTCGCCGTCATTCAATACGTCGGCACGGCCGGGTGGAACCAGAATGACAATCGCGCCATCAACACGCTTCCGCTCACCGCCTCACCCGCGTTGCGCCAGAGCGTTGCGAATGGATCGGTCGACGCCAACCTCTATCGCCAGTTCCTCGGCTACTCCGGCATCACGCAGGAGGAGCAGACCACCAACCAGAGCTATCACTCCTTTCAGGCTGGTCTCCGCATGGAGAACAAGCATGGCGTCACCCTGCAGGCCTCCTACACCTGGTCGCATGAGATCGATGTTGCGAACTCCGACCTCACCAGCCTCTCAAACCCCTTCGACACCCACTACGACAAGGCGTCCGGTGCACTCGATCGGCGTCATATCTTCAGCACGAACTACATCTACGACCTGCCATTCTTCAAGCGCTCCAGCAACTTCGTCGAGCATGAGTTCCTGAGCGGATGGCAGGTCTCCGGCATCACCATCGCAAACAGCGGCGTACCGACGCCAATCACCTTCGGGACCGACACCATCGGTCTTGGCGGTGGAACCAGCAACCGCGCCGACCTCGTCCAGGGCGTCAGCACGGTGGGAGCGAAGAGCTACACGAAGTTCTTCAACACGGCAGCCTTCTCCGCTCCACTCGCCCCCTGGAACGGTGGTGCAACCAGTGGCGTCGATCAGGGCTTCGGCAACTCCGGCCGCGACAAGGTCGTCGGACCGGGTCGCTTCAACACCAACCTGTCCGTCTTCAAGTCGTTCCCGATCCATGGCGAAGGCCTCCGCCTGCAGCTT
>CAZZZQ010000095.1:0-9492 GCA_964658405.1 uncultured Sphingomonas sp. | reverse complement strand
GGGAACAAGTTGCCCCGACCATTTCATCCGCACCAAGATTCGCCCCATGTATGTGCCTTGGAATCCGGAGAGCGATATTGCCGGCTTGCACAAAGCAATTGACGAGGCCCTGGCGCAATACCGCAAAGACTACGCGTCGTACTATCAGCACCACGCCAAACCAGTCGACCCCGCAATGCGCGATGCCAGCCCAACCGTTGTGCTCATCCCCGGCATCGGCATGTTCAGCTTTGGCAAAAGCAAGACCGAGTCGCGCATCACGGGCGAGTTTTATATCAACGCGATTGGCGTGATGCAGGGTGCGGGATCGCTGGGCGCCGGTGTGAACTGCACGGATATCCCGCAGGCTGGACCGGCTGCCGCGGCGGGCGAGTTCAAGACGCACGCGAACTATGTGGCGCTTCCGGCGAGCGAGGCCTTCCGGATTGAGTACTGGAAGCTTGAAGAGGCGAAGATTCGCCGGCAGCCGCCAGAGAAAGAGCTGAGCCGCAGGGTCGCGCTGATCGTCGGCGGCGGCAGCGGGATCGGACGCGAGGTGGCGCTGCTGGCTGCGGAACGCGGGGCGCAGATCGTCGTAGCGGATCGCGATGTGAAGGGTGCGGAGTCGGTCGCCGAGGAGGTCAAGGCGATCTCGGGCAAGGAAGCGGTGATCTGGACGAGCATCGATATTCGCGACCGGAAGACGATTAAAGCGGCACTTGAAGCGACGATCAAGCAGTTTGGCGGGATCGACATTCTGATCAACACCGCTGCGCTCTTTCCGTCGTCGCCGGATGGCGTCATTACGGACGCGCAGTGGGCGCTGACGCTCGAAGTGAATGTGACGGCGAACTACCTGCTGACGGACGAGGCCTCGAAGATCTTCGATGAGCAGGGAATCGACGGCAGCATTGTGCTGACAAGCTCGGCGAATGCGGTGGTCGCGAAGCGCGGCAGCGAGGCATACGACGTCAGCAAGGCGGCGCTGAGCCACCTTGTGCGCGAACTGGCGGTGACCTACGCTCCCCGGCTTCGCGTCAACGGGATCAGTCCGGCGACCGTGGTCAAGGGTTCGACCATGTTCCCGCGTGATCGCGTCATTGCATCGCTCAAGAAGTACAAGCTGCCCTTCAACGAGGCGGACACGGATGACGGGCTGCGTGATGAGCTGGCGAAGTTCTATGCGACGCGGACGTTGACGCATCAGCCTATCGATCCGAAGGACTGTGCGCAGGCGATCCTGTTCCTCGCCGGACCGCTCGCTCGCTGCACAACGGGCCATCTGATTCCCGTTGACGGAGGACTGACCGAGGCGTACCTGCGATGAAGAAGGCGCAGAGGAGGTCTGTCGTTCCGGCGGATACACGGGCCTCCATCGCCGTGGACCTGGGGGCGGAGAGCTGCCGGGTCTCGCTGCTGCGCTGGATCAATGACAAGCCGGTGGTGACGCTTGTCCACCGGTTTGCGAATGCTCCTCGCGAACACAAGGGACTGCGCTGGGACCTGGGCATGATTGAGGCAGGCCTCGATGCCGGGGTCCGGCGTTGCGCGGAGATCGCGGACGAGGGGGTTCGATCGCTTGCCGTTGACGGCTGGGCGGTGGATTATGTTCGCGTGGATACCGAAGGGCGGCCGCTGGAAGACCCCTTCTGCTACCGGGATGAGCGGACCATCAAGGCGGAGCGGTCGTTGCACCGGAGGATCGGGCCGGACCGGATGCGTGAGCTGACGGGGATCCAGTTGCTGCGGATCAACACGCTGTATCAGCTGCATGCGGACTCGCTTGCGGGCCTGCCGGAGGGTGAGCAGTGGATGAACCTGCCGGAGTATGTTCTTGCCCGCTGGGGCGGGGCGCGGATCTCCGAGTACACGAACGCGACGCACACCCAGATGACGGAGCTGTACAAGCAGAACTGGAGCCGTGAGATCTTTCAGGCGGCGAACCTGGACCTTGCGTCCGCTCCGAAGATTGTGCCGCCGGGAACGGTGGTTGGAAGGCTGCAGGGACCGCTGGCGGAGCTGCCGGGCATGGGCGATGTGGTGCTGATTGCGCCCGCCTGCCATGACACTGCTTCGGCGATTGCGGGGATTCCGGCGACCGGGAATGACTGGGCGTATATCAGCTCCGGGACGTGGTCTCTCGTCGGGACGCTGGTGGAGCAGCCGAGAAATGGCGAGGCGGCACGAGGCGATAACTTTACGAACCTTGGCGCGGTCGGGGCGCAGGTCTGTTTTCACAAGAATGTGAACGGCATGTGGCTGATCCGGCAGTGTATGGAGCATTGGGCGAGCGAAGGGACGCAGTGGACGGTGCAGGATCTCGTCGCTGCTGCGGAGAAGCTACCGGTGCCCGAAGCTTTGCTGGATGTGGATGAGCCGGATCTCCTGCTGGCCGGGCACATGCCGGCGCGCATCAATGCCCAGCGGGAGCAGCGCGGGCTGGCGCCGCTTGATGAGCGCTCGGAGAACGCCCCGGCGTTTGCGAGCCTCATCTTCCACAGCCTTGCCGCGCGCTATGCGAAGGTTCTCGACCGTGTGGCGCTCCATAGCGGGAAGCGGCTGAAGCGATTGTTCATCGTCGGCGGAGCGAGCCAGAACGAGTTCCTCAACCGCTTGACAGTTGAGGCGACCGGGCTCGAGGTCTTTCGTGGGTCGCCGGAGAGCTCTACCGTAGGGAACTTTGCGGTACAGCTTGCGGTGCTCGATGGAGATCGTGACGTGAACAGCGGCGTCTACGGGGAGCCGGTGTCGCGCTGGGCCGGGCTGCTGGTCGCGGCCATAGAACCGGCCATACCGGTCGCCTGAGACCACCGTTTTCGAGGACGGAGTCTCGGCCATGTACACTTCTCCTGTTGCGCGAGCGGGCTTCTCTCGTTCGCAGCTAAATCAATTCAGCCTTGAGGTTGAGTGATTTTTGGAGATTGAATGCGTTCCTCCGTGTGTGCCGTTCTTGTCGTTCTTGCCTCGTCCTTTGTTCCGTCTGCCTTTTCACAGGTTGTGCTTGATCGAGGTGGAGCGACGGTCTCCGTTGAGGCCTATGCACCGAACATCGTTCGTGTGACCCTGAGCCTTCTCAAGGACCAGGCAGTAGCGGCGCCGGGCTACGGCTTTGTGGCGACCCCTGCCGCTGCGGGATGGGCGCACGCGACGACCGAGGCGGGTGATACGTACAAGTCCGACCGGATGACGGTGACCATTCCGGCAGAGCGGCCCGCGGGGCCCAGGCCGAAGGGGTATGTCGAAGGGACGGAGAAGTACTTCAGCGGGTCGACTCCCGGCGGGGCAGTCAAGATCACGGATGCCTCCGGGAAGACGCTGCTCG
The DNA here is from genome assembly GCA_964658405.1 of uncultured Sphingomonas sp. GTDB lineage: Bacteria > Acidobacteriota > Terriglobia > Terriglobales > Acidobacteriaceae > Edaphobacter. Next base: position 6,191 of record CAZZZQ010000095.1, on the reverse strand, counting down.
ACATGCAAGGCTGGGAGATGGCGGTCCCGAACAACAAGGACGGGAACGCGGATCTGAAGTATGACCGTCGACCGGAGGATGCACCCTTCTACGAGGTCGGTGCGACCTTCGTCTCACCGGATGATGAGCACTACTACGGGCTTGGGCAGAATCAGCAGGGCTTCCTCGATCAGCGCGGCCATAAGGTCGAGTGCCAGGCGGACTATAACGCCGTCGGGGGAGCGAGCTTCTGTGTTCCGTTCCTGGTGACCAACAAGGGCTACGGTTTGCTCTGGGATAACCCTTCGAAGACTACGATTGCGCCGGGCTTCCACGAGCGGACGCAGTGGACCTCGCAGGTTGGGCAGCGGGTCTCGTTCTTCGTGATCAGCGGGGAGACGCCTGACGAGATCTACGCCGGTTACAAATTGCTGACGGGCGACACGCCGATGCTGCCCAAGGGGGCCTACGGATTTATCCAGTGCAAGCAGCGTTATGTGACGCAGGCGGAGATGCTCGCCGTGGCGAAGGGCTATCGTGAGCGGCATCTTCCGATCGACGTCATCGTGCTGGACTGGTTTTATTACAACGGCATGGGCCAGATGGACTTCATCAAGGATCGCTGGCCCGATCCTGCCGAGATGAACCGTCAGCTGCACGCGATGAATATCGAGACGATGATCAGCGTTTGGCCACGCTTTGAGCAAGGTACGCGCTACTACGACATGGTGAAGGCAAAGGGCTGGTTTGAGCACCTGGCCGACGGGACGCCGACCAATGGCCTGCCCTATGACAAGGCCGGATCCGACATCGACACGACCAACCCGGAGGCCGCGGCCTGGTACTGGGGAACCGTTCGCGATCAGATCATGAGCAAGGGCTTCGACGCGCTCTGGGCGGACGAGACCGAGCCCGATCTCCCTCCAAATGGAAGCTACTTCCACGTCGGGCCGGGAACGCAGTTCTTCAACGTTTACCCGCTCTTCCATACGGCTGCGCTCTACAACGGGATTCGCAAGGATCTGCCGCAGAAGCGTGCGCTCATCATGTCCCGCGACGCGTACACCGGTGCGCAGCATAATGGCGCGATCTTCTGGTCATCCGATATTTATCCGACGTGGGATACGCTTCGCCGCCAGATTCCGACAGGGCTGAATGTGACGGCTTCGGGAATCGCGTACTGGGGCAATGATGTTGGTGGATGGCAGTACCTGCCGTACTCGCATAAGCCGGAGCATACGCCGCTTATCGATCCGAGCGATGCGCGGGTCAACGTGCACAACAACGATGATTATCCGGAGCTGTACGTGCGCTGGTTTGAGTACGGAGCCTTCCTGCCGACCTTCCGGACACATGGCTCGCGCACCTTCAACGAGGTATGGTCCTACGGGAAGCAGGCTGAGCCGATCCTCAGCAAGTATCTGCGACTGCGTTATGAACTGATGCCCTATATCTACTCCCTGGGATATGCGACCCACAAAACCGGTGCGCCCTTTATGCGTGCTCTGTGGATGGACTTTCCTGCGGATGCTAAGACTGCGGATATCGGTGACGAGTACATGTTTGGCCCTGCCTTCCTCGTAGCTCCAGTGACCCAGCAGGGACAGACTACGAAGAAGGTGTATCTGCCGGCAGGCACGGCCTGGTACAGCTACTGGACGGGCGAGCGGTTCGCCGGTGGACAGACGATTGAGGTGAATGCACCGATCGATACGCTCCCGCTCTTCGTGAAGGCCGGATCGATCATTCCGCTGGGCAGCGTGGTCGAGAGCACGCACGAGAAGCAGAGCATCGCTGCAGTGCGTATCTATCCCGGCAGCAACGGCGACTTCACGCTCTACAACGATGACGGACAGACCTATGCGTACGAGAAGGGCGCGAGCCAGATCACGCAGATCCACTGGGACGATGCCGCGGGCAAGCTTACGCAGAGCGGCGCGAAGGCCTGGACGGGCGACAAGGTCCTGCAGATCGTAAAGCAGTAAGCAGTATGACGGAGGCGTCTAGAAGCCTGGCGTTTCGGACCCCGGTGTTTTGGGCGCCTCGGTTGGCTGCGGTGGAGCAAGGTCGGGTTGTGGAGCGATGGCAGGCAACGCTGAGGTCGTCTGCATCGCGGCAAGCAGCTTCAGTTCGCTCTGAACCTCGAGCCACCGCTTTGGATTCTTCTTTGTAACGATGGGGGCACTTGGGTCGGAGTAGTACTCAAGAATATCCTGCTTCAAGCCGAGGGGAATAGCGTTGAGGGGAGCCTTGGTGATCTCCCGCAGAAGCTCTGCATAGGTGTCGTCTGTGAGCCGATATCCGCCCGGCTTTACTTTCGCGCCGGTGTCGAGATCTCGATTCGCCAACGTGCGATCTGCTGTCCCCATTCGGGGAATCTGGGCGCGAAGGACCTTGATACTTTCATTCAGGCTGTGAACATACTCCGACTCGGTGATCGGCGTTGGTCCCTTGATGGCAAGGAGCTTCAGAGGTCCGAACTTAGGCAGGATGAAGATCAGCCCCGCGAGAGAGTACGTGCCAATCCCGGGCTTCTTGCGGTAATTACTCCATCCATTTTCGAAGTCGGCCTGCGCCAGCTCCTGCTTCAGCAGGTCTACCTCTGGTCCGGGCGTATCTGCTGGAAAGCTGTGCCGATGCAGTACCGTCTCAGCGTAGGCCACGCGGGGCAGCAGGGAGCGCACGGCGAAACGATACCCGCGCATGCTGACCCGGCGTTTATGCGACGTATACTCCGCGCCGAGTCCATAGGTCTCGTAGTATGCCCTTCCGAGCTGACCAGTGGGGACAGCGAGACCGATGTGCTTCAGGTATGCGGAGGGCGCAAAGCGGTGATTTGCGATCTCGTTGATGTCGAAGGCAAACTCAGTCTGCACGTGGGGATGCTGCGCCTGTGCGTAGTTGACGACGGGTCCGAAGCGATGTTCGAGTGAAGGGAATTCGACAGGCACGGCGACATTGGTGGCCTGCGGATGTCCGATGACGTCGCCTACATAATGAGAGAGCGCGCCGATCGCGAAGGCAAGCTCGTTCGCGTTATGGGCGTTGCGGAAGAGCGCGGTGACAAAGTCTCCGGACCGGACGTAATGTGTCAGATCCGAGAAGAACTCGTTGCCGAGAGGATAGTAGCCAAGATCCTGAATCGCGCAGCCCCCATAGGCATAGGCGTGAGCCTCGAGGATCTGCGCCGGGGTGAGGTTGGGGTATTGGCTCAGCAGGAGAGGGCGAATCGAGCTCTTCCAAGTCAGGTCGATCAGCTGTTCATGGGTGAGGAACGAGTAGCCCTCGGCCTGCCGGGTTGGCGTGCAGGTGAACAACACGACCGCGACCGCAGCCATCACCCGTGGAACAGATTTTTTTCGAGGTGTTGCGGTCGAAGGCAGGGCGGGGAAGATCCCTCCGCCCCACATCCTTCGATAGAGCTTTCTGATGAGCATCGTTCTTCCTGGGCCGAGAGATCTGCCCTTCCAGACTATAGCCGCCGAATGAGGAGCGATAGTGCTCTATGGAGCGTCGTCGCTGAAAAGCATGAGGGACCGCCCGCCTACGATGACTTTATCCCCAACAGGGGCATGGGCGAAGGGATCCTCGATATTCTCCGTATCGATGACGAGGCACCACTTCGACCGCGATGGCGAGGGCGGCAGGACAAACTCTACGCCGTCCTGGGCGGCATTGACGACGAGGTAGAAGCTGTCGTCAATAACCTGCCGGCCTTCGTCATCGGTGACCTGGAGGGTCTGCCCGTTCAGCAACATTCCGATCGAGCGGGTCCACTCGTTATTCCAAACGTCGTCCGGAACCGGATTCCCGTCTGGGTTGAACCAGGCGATGTCCTGAATGACCTCGTTTTCGCCAGACTTTCGAATGACGCGGTCCTGGAAGAACTTGCGGCGATGAAAGTTCGGGTGGGTGAGCCTGAAATGGACGAGCTGGCTGGTGAAGTCACGCAGGCGTTTCCGCGCCGGATCGAGATCCCAGTCGAACCACGTCAGCTCATTGTCCTGGCAGTAGCAGTTATTGTTGCCCATCTGTGAGCGTGCGACCTCGTCGCCGCCGGCGATCATAGGCACGCCCTGCGAGAGCATCATGGTTGCCAGGAAGTTTCGTGTCTGGCGTTCGCGCAGCGTGTTGATTGCTTTATCGTTGGTCGGCCCCTCAACGCCCATGTTCCAGGAGTCGTTGTCGTTCGCGCCGTCCTTGTTGTCGTCCAGGTTCGCCTCGTTATGCTTGCCGTTGTAACTGACCAGGTCGCAGAGTGTGAATCCGTCGTGCGCCGTGACGAAGTTGATGCTTGCGTAGGGCTTGCGGCCATCGAACTGGTAGAGATCGCTGGAGCCGGTCAGGCGGTTTGCGAAGTCAGAGAGTTGGCCCTCATCACCCTTCCAGAAGCGGCGCACGGTATCCCGATACTTGCCGTTCCACTCCGCCCAGAGGACAGGGAACTGGCCAACCTGGTAGCCACCTTCGCCGACATCCCACGGCTCGGCGATCAGCTTGATGTCCGCGAGTGTGGGGTCTTGGTGGATGGTGTCGAAGAAAGAGGAGAGCTTGCTGACATCATGGAGCTCGCGGGCCAGGGTGGCTGCGAGGTCGAAGCGGAAGCCATCGACATGCATCTCCGTGACCCAGTAGCGGAGCGAGTCCATGATCATCTTCAGGACCTGCGGGTTGCGGACGTTCAGCGTATTTCCAGTGCCCGTGTAGTCCATGTAGTAGCGGGGATTGTCCTGCATCATGCGGTAGTAGGTCGTATTGCAGACGCCCTTCCAGCACAGCGAAGGGCCAAGCTGGTTGCCCTCGCAGGTGTGGTTGTACACCACGTCGAGGATGACCTCAATGCCGGCTGCATGGAACTTCTTGACCATCTCTTTGAACTCGCGGACCTGGCCGCCCGTGTCGCCGCAGGAGCTGTATCGAGCCATCGGAGCGAAATAGCCCAGGGTGTTGTAGCCCCAGTAGTCCGTCAAGCCCTTGTCGACGAGGTGGCCTTCATCGATGAAGTGATGGATGGGAAGAAGTTCTACCGCGGTGATGCCGAGCTTCTGGAAGTAGTTGATGCTCGACTCGTGCGCAAGACCGGCATAGGTCCCGCGCAGCTTCTCGGGGACCATCGGGTTTCGCTTGCTGAAGCCCTTGACGTGGACCTCATAGATGACGGAGTCGGCCAGTGGCGTCTCAGGCGGGCAGTCATCCGACCAGTCAAAGCTGTTGTCAACTACAACGGACTTCGGAACTCCGTCAACGCTGTCCCGGGTATCGATCTTGAGGTCATCCCCGGAGGCGACGTCATAGGCGTAGATCGGTGCGAGCCAGTCCACCTGCCCGGAGATGGCCTTGGCGTAGGGATCGACGAGCAGCTTGGCGGCGTTGAAGCGGTGGCCCTGCTCCGGCTCCCACGGACCGTCGACGCGGTAGCCGTAGAGTTGACCGGGCTTGATATCACGGATGAGTCCGTGCCAGACGAAGGTGGTTCGCTCGCGAAGGGTGACGCAGTCCGTCTGGTTTCCCAGCTCATCAAAGAAGCAGACGTCGACGCGCGTCGCTCCTTCGGAAAATATCGCAAAATTTGTTCCCTTACTCGTGGGGGTGGCGCCCAGTGGATAGGGTCGGCCTGGTAGCAGTGTGCGGATCATAGGGATTGGATGCAGAAGAGACGTCAAGGTTTGCGGATTCTGGCCCGCATCCTCTGCTTCCCCCAGCCGAACGCTATCGGGTCGTGTACTCAGTCTCGAAGTTTGGTCCAAAGTAGCAGCGCTCTACGAGCATGCAGTAGATGTGCTCCAGTGCAAGATGGGACTCCTGGATGTTCATGGTGACGTCGGAGGGAACGATCACGTTGTGGTCGCAGAGATCGCGCATCTTCCCGCCGCCGCAGCCCGTAAATCCGATCGTCGTAATCTCCATGTCACGGGCCTGCTTGAGGGCCTTGATGATGTTTTTGGAGTTTCCCGAGGTGGAGATCCCAAGGAATACATCCCCGGGCTGGCCGAGAGCTTCGATCTGACGTGCGAAGACGTCCTCATAGCCGAAGTCGTTGCCAATCGCGGTAATGATGGAAGAGTCTACCGTGAGGGCGATCGCCCGAAGAGCTGGCCGATTGACGGTAAGACGCGCCACAAACTCGGCAACAAGGTGCTGCGCATCTGCGGCAGATCCGCCATTCCCGGCGATCATCAGCTTTCGACCGTCCAGCATCGCCTTCGCCGTAA
>CAZZZQ010000094.1:0-9493 GCA_964658405.1 uncultured Sphingomonas sp. | reverse complement strand
CCACCAGCTTGCCGATGTCCGCGCCAACCGTGCTCAGGTAGACCGTGCGCTGAGCGTACTCACCGCCGGCATAACCGAATACATCGAGCCGCTTGGTCGGGTGCAGCTCAGCCGAGAAGAGACCCTGGTAGGCCTTGATCGGCGCCAGCGTTCCATCCGGGTGAACCGTCACGTCAGGCAGGGTCGAGGTGCCGTAGCGTCCAACACCCGTACCGCCCATGAGGTGAACACCGAAGTCAGCATACTTGGTCGCCGGAACGCGAACGTTCGCGATGAAGCCACCGCCGACCTTCGTGTCGTTCTTGCCACCCACTGCCGAAGCGACCGTCAGCGTCTGGTTGGGGTAGTAGCGATCGCGGAAGAACCGAGCGACGCCGCCGATCTCATAGTGACCGAAGTGCGGGGTGTCGTACGCAAACTTCACGACCACATCCGGTGCGACATCATTCGAATAATTTGAAGTGGCGTTGTAGAGACCGGCACCCGAGCCTGCATTGCCGATGAAGAAGTTGGCGTTTGCATTGCTGCCCGCGTAGATCATCTGGCCTTCTTCAAGCGAGGCAGCAGCCGTCAGGTGACCGATCTTCTGCTGAACGCGAATTCCCGGCTGACGAGCCCAGCTGAAACCGACGTGATACTGAGGATCAACCGTCATCGGCAGATTCTCCGTACGGTTGTCCGTTCCAACCTTTGTCTCCGTTACGAGCGACCACATCTGTCCGCCGGTGACCGTGAAGCCCTTAGCCGTCGCAGCCTGACCGAAGATCTGGCGCTGGCGGAGCGTGTAGCTGTTGCTCTCGTTGTCGTTGCTGGTCACGCCCGCGGAGAGGAAGTCAGCTTCGACGTAACCGCTCAGCTTGAAGGCTCCGGCGTTACCCGTGAATAAGGCGCCGATACGGCTCTGGCGGCCTGAGAAGTTGAACTCGCTGACATGCGACTGAGCGGCACCGGGAAATGGCGTCGCATTGAATGGGGTGTTGATGTCCGAGTTCAGGGCATGCGAGCGGTAGACACTCTCGAGCGCGAAGAACGCAACCGGCGTGATCGTTACACCCTTGTAGTGCAGGGTCGTTGGAGACTCGATCTTCTCCGTCAGATCCTTCTTGGTGTCGCTGATCGTCTGGGCAAGACCTGAGTTCGACGACTTCAGATCGTTGACCGTAGAATTCAACGTCGTCACCGCATCCGTGTTGGCCTGGACGCTCGACGTCACACTCTGCGCCTGCGCCGTTGCGGATGCCGCCGCCGCGTTGGCAGACTGCGCATCCTGCGATGCCGTTGCAAGTCGCGCGTCCTTGTCAGCGTTCATCTGCTTCAGGGCGTCGATCTGTGCCTGCTGGCTCTGCATCTGCTCGCGAAGTTCGCGGATCTCGCGTTCGGTTGCAGATTCAACCTTCTTCTTGGCGACGGCTCGCTTATGAGTTGCCGCTTTCTTCGTGGAAGTCGTCTGTGCGGGATAGGATGCTGATCCAAGAATCAGCATCATCGCGACAGCCGCCTGTAATTGCTTCGTCATAGAACCTCTCAAGATAACGCAGGCAGGAGACGCACACCGATGGCAACCCAGGCCGAGGCCCAGGGGGCTCATCCTCCCCTACTCTTGAGCTCGATCCTCGCAGCCACTCGTTAAAAGACTGCAAATTTTAGCCTGATTAACCAAATCTTAACGATCGAAAACTTCGGCATACGACGATATCAAAGTGCCTGCACGACAAAATTCCGTCGCGTCGACCCGGTGGACCGACGCGATCGTTTCGAACTGATTTACCGTAAGTCATGCGACCCACAAGACCTAGCCGGTCCCGCTCAGTCATCTTCAGCCCCTCCGCTCTACTCTTCGCCGCCGCCGCTCTCAGCCCCTTGCTTGCCGCAGGCCAGGCCGTTCCGCTAAAACTCATCCCCATGCCGCGCGAGGTTCGCTCCATCGGCGATCAGCCGATCTCAAACGGTGTTCGCGTCGTATGCGCCGGGTGCGACGCTGAAGACCAGTTTGCGGCCGACGACCTTATACGGACCCTCACCGAGCGCGGCATCGCGGCGACGACCTCCTCAGGCAGCTTCCGGATTGAGCTCAACCGTCTCTCCGCGCATCCCGTTACGAACTTCACCCCGGAGATGAAGGCCGAGGGTTATGTCATCTCGGCAACCGGCAATACCCTCACCGTAACCGGGGCTACCGCCGAGGGGCTCTTCTACGGCGTCCAGACGGTCAAGCAGCTTATCGAGAGCTCGCCAACCGCTGGCGGCTCGAGCTTCGTCATCCACACGGCGGCCATCCGCGACTGGCCAGCACTGCGCTATCGCGGTCTGGACGATGACCTCTCCCGTGGTCCCGTCCCGACGCTCGAGTTCCAGAAGAGGCAGATCCGGACCATCGCCGCCTACAAGATCAACATCTACTCGCCCTACTTTGAACACACGATGCAGTACACCGGTCACCCCCTGATGGCACCTCCCGGCGGGACCGTGACCCAGGCCCAGGCCCGCGAACTGGTCGGCTACGCCGCCCGATATCACGTCACCATCATCCCCGAGCAGGAGGCCTTCGGGCACCTCCACTACCTGCTGAACTGGGAGCAGTACGCCCCGCTCTCGGAGACCCCGCACGGCCAGGTCCTCGCCCCCGGCCAGCCCGGAGCGATGAAGTTGACGCATGACATGTTCACCGAGCTGGCCGCCGTCTACCCCGGCCCATTCCTTCACCTCGGGGCCGACGAGACCGTTGAGCTCGGCAAAGGGCAGACGAAAACAGCCGTTGACGCGAAGGGTCTGGGAGCGGTCTACCTCGACACCATGGAGAAGATCGTCGCCGATTTGCAGCCGCTGCATCGCAAGCTGCTCTTCTGGGGTGATATCGCGATGCACGACCCCGACCTTGTGAAGCAGCTTCCTGCGAGCTTCAAGCAAGCCACCATCGCCGTGTCGTGGGAGTACAACCCCCAGCCCAAGGGCTTCAGCAAGTGGATTACCCCCTTCACCAACGCCGGCATGGAGACATGGGTCGCCCCCGGCATCAATAACTGGTCTCGCGTGTATCCCAACTGGAACAACGCCTTTGCCAACATCCAGCAGTTCACCGCGCAGGGGCAGGCCGCCGGCGTGACCGGTCAGCTCAACACCATCTGGGATGACGACGGCGAGGCGCTCGCAAATAACAACTGGTACGGCATCCTCTTCGGCGCCGAGGCCGCCTGGCACAAGGGCGAGGCCTCTATTCCCGGTTTTCAGGGCTCCTACGGTGAGGTCTTTCACGGCGACTCCACCGGGCGCATCAACGAAGCACAGAAGGAATTGATGGCCGCCCACCAGCTTATGCACGACTCCCCGCTGAAGACGGACGGCTCGGACCTCGTCTTCTGGATCGACCCCTGGTCCTTCGACGGACAGCGTGAGGCGGGTCAACTTCGACCCATCCTCTCGGAGGTCCGCCTCCATGCAGAACGCGCCATCACCCTGGTCGCCCAGGCGCGCGATGCCAACCCGAGCCTCCGCGAGCAGGACGCCCTCGACGCCCTCGATCTCGGAGCGCGCCGCATGGATCTGATCGGCCTCAAGTTCCAGATCTCCGACGAGATCGCCGCCAGCTACGCCCATGCCTACGTGCTTCAGGGCTCTAAGAACAAGGACGATCGCGCCGATGTCTCACGGGAACTTGGCAATATCAATGCAGTGAACGGGAAGCTGCAGGACCTGAGAAACGGCTACTCCCTGATGCGTGATCTGTACGAGACCGCATGGCTCAAGAGCAATCGTCCCTACTTCCTCCGAAATAATCTGGAGCGCTACGACCTCACCATCCAGCTCTGGCTCCAGCGGATCGACAAGGTTCGTACCGCCCAGCGTCAATGGGTTAATTCGCAGAGCATTCCGTCCGCTGCCGACTTGGGAATCCCGCCGGTTGCCCGCTAGTCCGGGGCGTCCACTAAGGGCAGGTGTCTGGCACCTGCAAGGACGCACTAAAAACAGGGCAAACCCTTATAGATGAGGCCTATAGTCGACAAAAATACATCGATTTGTTGCAATCCAAATTTCAGAGTAAAAAAACTCGAAAATTTGTCTAAAAGTGAGCATCAGATTCGTATATCTGAAACTAAAGTATTGAAATACAAGGTAGAACCGTCTCAAGGTAACTTTACTTCTTTAGACTTCGGGCACTTTACCATTGATCCGTTTTGTACCGTACCAAGTTGCAAAGGGGGCTCCACTTGTCAGACTATCTTGCCGAAACTCTCGAACTGCAGGTTGTTTTTCGCGAACCATCTCCAGCTCTTTACCTCACTCAGCCGAAGTTCGTGACCACCGAGCCGGACTCCGTCCAGCGTCTCCTACTCGCAAAGTGCCTCTTGAAGGTCGAGGCGCTCCAGAGGTCAGAGCGCTCTGAAGACGGAGCACCAGCAAAGTCGGCCCGTCGCCGCGCGCTGGGTCTAGCCGACAGCATGCACTAAAAACCATTGCGCCGCTTAAACCTGATGCGGAAATAAAAACTTTCGAGCCTGACCCACCAATCGTGGATCAGGCTCTTCTTTGTTGCTTAGCGCCGCAGGAAGTTGATGAGGTCCGCGTTCAACCGATCGGGAACTGTAGCCGTCAGCCCGTGCGGTTCACCCTCGTATTCCAGCAGCTCTGCATTGGGGATGATGGCTGCCGCCCGCTTCCCTGAGACCTCGATCGGTACGGTGGAGTCGCCGGTCCCGTGGACGACCAGGGTCGGAACGGTGAACCCGGCCAGATCATCACGGAAGTCAGTCTCACTCCAGGCACGCACCAGGTCGATCGTCGCCTTCGGAGAGGCAGTGAGCGCCATGCCCTGCGTAAACGCGAGGAATGCCTCGGACACGGTGTGATGGATAAGCGTGCGGCCATAGAACTTCGATCCGAACTGCTCAAGGAACGCCGGACGATCCTTCACCAGGTTCTCGACCATCTCATCGAAGACCTTCCCGTCGACACCGTCAGGATTATCTGCGGTCTTCAAAAGGTAAGGCGTTACAGCGGAGATCAGCACAGCCTTTGCTACACGCGCCGCCCCGTAGCTGCCGAGATAGCGCGCCACCTCACCTCCACCCATCGAAAACCCGCCCAGGGTAGCGCCGCGAAGATCGAGCGTCTCCATCAGGGTTGCGAGATCGCCGGCGAGGGTGTCATAGTCGTAGCCGCTGAAGGGCCAGCCGCTTCGTCCGAAGCCGCGGCGGTCATAGGCGACGACACGGAAACCGCTCTCCGCCAGCACGCGCGCCTGGTACTCCCAGCTCGCCGAGGTCAGCGGCCAGCCATGAATCAGCACCACCGGGGTACCGGTTCCCCAGTCGTAGTAGTAGATCTCCGTCCCGTCTTTCGCTTGTAGATACGGCATGCAATCCTCCTGTACTCGGAGCGTTGGATGCAGCCTGTCTCGCGGAAGTCGGCCCGCGCCTCACGCTCAGGCAACAGACTGCTCTACACTAGAAAGTCGATGCTTCAAACTATCCGAGCTGCAAGCCTGCATACCCCAGATCGATCCTGGATCAATCCGGTCATCACCGTCGACAACGACGGGTTGATCGCGTCCATTGAGACCGGCACACCCGACACATCCGGGCTGATGCTGACGCCGACCTTCTTCGACATCCATATCCACGGCGCGGTCAACCACGACGTCATGGATGCCTCCCCCGCGGCACTCGCCCAGGTCGGCCACTTCCTAGCAACCCGCGGCGTCAGCCACTATCTCCCGACGACGGTCACAGCGCCAATCGAGCCGACCCTCCGTGCACTCGAAGGCCTCGCCACGGCCATCGAGACGAAGCATCACGAGGGTGCCACTCCGCTCGGCATCCACCTCGAAGGCCCGTTCGTATCGCACATCAAGCGCGGCGTTCACCCACCGGAGCACATCGTTCCGCCCAGCATCGAGCTCTTCGACCGCTTCCAGCAGGCGGCGCGCGGCCATATCCGCCTGATGACGATTGCGCCCGAGGTTCCCGGTGCGATCGATCTGATCCGCCACGCCGCCGCGCAGGGCGTCCGGATCAGCCTCGGCCACTCGAACGCGACCGCAGCCGAGACCCGCGCCGCCATTGCCGCCGGTGCCACCTCCGCCACGCACACCTTCAACGCCATGCGCGCGCTCGACCACCGCGAACCCGGCATCCTGGGGGTTGTCCTCGATGACGCTTCGCTCTACGCCGAGATTATCGTCGACGGCGTCCACGTCGAGCCGGAGTTGGTGCGCCTCTTCCTGAAGGCGAAGGGCCTCGACCGTGGCATCCTGATCACGGACGGCATGTCGGCGACCGGGATGCCCGACGGCAACTACAACCTTGGCGGCTTCGACGTGGTCGTTTCGAACGGCCGCTGCATGGCTAACGGCGTGCTCGCCGGATCGGTCCTGACGCTCGATAAGGCAGTCGCCAACTTCAGCCGCTACACCGGCCTCGATCTCTCAAAGACCACGCAGCTTGCCTCGCAAAATCCCGCCCGCATGCTCGGCCTTGACGCAGAGGTCGCCATCGCACCGGGCAAGCCTGCGAACTTCAATTGCTACGCGGCCGACGGCACCCTGCAGGCCACCATCCTCAACGGCAGACAGGTCCAATAGCCCGCGTGCCTGCTCCTGCCATCGGAATCGACTTCGGAACAACAAACAGCTCCGTCGCCATCACCAGGGGCGACGGGACGGTCGACCTCGTCTCCTTCCCGACCGCGTCCGGGCTGACGCAGTCCTTCCGATCCGTCCTCTATCTCGAGCAGATGCGCCAGGCCGGCCGCACTGGCGTCAAGAGCTTCACCGGCCCGGCGGCGATTGAGCACTATCTCGAGGCGGAGAACAAGGGCCGGCTCATCCAGTCGCTCAAGTCGTACCTCCCCAGCAAGTCGCTGACCGGGACAGAGGTCTTCGGCCGCCGCTATGCCGTTGAAGACCTGATCTCGCGCATCCTCACCGACCTCCGCCTGCGCGCCGAGGAGCATCTCGGCCAGCCCATCCGAAACGCGACCGTCGGCCGCCCGGTCCGCTTCGTTGGAGCCGAGACCGACGAGGACGACACCTTTGCGACCGACCGGCTCCGCTCCGCCTTCCAGCAGGCCGGCTTCGAGGAGATCGCCTTCGAGATGGAGCCGATCGCCGCCGCCTACGCGTACGAAGCGACCCTCGACCACGACGAGCTGATTCTGATCGGCGACTTCGGCGGAGGAACCAGCGACTTCTCACTGCTGCACGTCGGCCCGTCCAGCCGGAAGTCAAAACGCATCCTCGGGAACTCCGGACTCGGCCTCGCAGGCGACGCCTTTGATGCTCGGATCGTCCGCAAGCTCGTCTCCCCCGCGCTCGGCGCCGACAGCTTCGAGCGGACCTTTGCGCAGGCCGCCGACCGCCCCGCCAACATCATCCCCGCCGCGCCCGCGTGGATCTACGCCAACCTCGAGCGCTGGCATTACCTCTCCTTCCTGAAGACTCGCAACGTCACCGAGATCCTGAAGTCGGCCCGGCTGCGCGCCCAGGAGCCGGAGAAGATCGCCGCCCTGATCACCCTGATCGACGAGGATCTCGGCTACCAGCTCCACCAGGCAGTGCAGCGATTGAAGGTAGAGCTGTCGCACCATGAGGCGGCCGACTTCCGCTTCCGCGACGGCAGCATGCACATCACTGCCCGCGTCACACGCGCCGATTTTGAGGGCTGGATCGCCGACGAGCTCACCTCGATCGAGAGCTGCGTCGACGCTCTCCTCGCCACCGCCGGCATCGCGCCGGGCAAGGTAGACCGTGTCTTTCTGACCGGCGGAACCAGCTTCGTCCCCGCCGTCCGCCGCATCTTCGAGACGCGCTTCGGGGCGGATCGGGTCCAGACCGGCAACGAGTTCACCTCCGTTGCCCAGGGCCTCGCCCTCCGCGCTGCCGAATCTGCCTAGCTGGCTTCGACGCATGGATAACCGACCGTCTATCATTACCTTCATTCCCAAGCCGGAGAGAATGATTGACGATCCCGCCCCGCCTGCATACGTTTGACCTCTGCCTGATCGTCGTCTACCTGCTTGGAATTACGCTCTTCGGCCTGCGCTTCCGCGGCAGCAAGAGTAAGGACAAGTCCCTCCGCAACTACTTCCTCGCCGATAACGCGATCCCCTGGTGGGCGATCGCCCTCTCGATCGTCTCCGCCGAGACCAGTACCCTGACGATCATCTCGATCCCCGGCGTGGCCTTCGCCGGCGATTTCGGCTTCCTGCAGATTGTGATCGGCTACATGATTGGCCGCATCGTGGTGGCAGCGCTCTTCCTGCCGCGCTACTTCGAAGGCAGCATGCTGACGGCCTATCAGTTAATCGACCGCCGCTTCGGCAACACCCTCCACAAGGTCACCGCCGGCCTGTTTCTGCTGACCCGCGCCGCCGCCGAGGGCGTCCGCGTCTTCGCCGTCTCGATCGTGGTCGGCATCGCCATCGGCACGCGGGACGTGCTCTCGATCGGCATCATCTCCGCCCTGACGCTGCTTTACACCTTCGAAGGCGGTATGGCCGCGGTCATCTGGACGGACGTCGTACAGATGGCGATCTACGTCGGCGGAACGCTGGTCGCCATCTTCACGCTCGGCGCGCATGTCCCGGGCGGATGGCAGCACATCCACGAGGTCGCAGGCGCTGCCGGCAAGTTCCACCTCTTCAACTTCGCGCTGAACCTGACGCAGAGCTACACCTTCTGGGCCGGCATCCTGGGCGGAACCTTCCTGACGATGGCGAGCCACGGGACCGATCAACTGATGGTCCAGCGGATGCTCGCCGCCCGCAGCCTGCGGGAGTCGCGGCTTGCGCTGCTCTCGTCCGGCGTCGTTATCCTGCTACAGTTCACGCTCTTTCTCCTGATCGGCGCGGGCCTGTACGTCTTCTACGGCCTGCATCCGCAGAGCTTCGCCTCGGCCGACCGCATCTTCCCAACCTTCATCGTCGCCGAGATGCCGATCGGGATCGCCGGCCTGCTGGTCGCCGCCATCCTCGCCGCGGCCATGTCGAACCTCTCCGCCGCGCTCAACTCGCTCTCTTCGACGACGGTCGTCGACTTCTACATGCACTGGCGGCCGGACGCGGACGACCGCGAACGGCTGCTGATCTCCCGCTCCTCGACCGTGGTCTGGGCCTTTGTCCTCTTCGCAATCGCCATCTTCAGCGTGCATGCCGGTGGCAAGGGCCACGTCGTCGAGATCGGCCTCTCCATCGCCTCCGTCGCATACGGCGCTCTGCTCGGAGTCTTTCTACTTGGGACGCTCACACGGTACGCAACCCAGGCAGGAGCAATCTGCGGCATGATCGTCGGCTTCGCACTCAACCTCTTCCTCTGGCAGGGGACCTTTCCCTTCCATCTCGGACCGATCACCATCCCCCATGTTGCCTTCACGTGGTTCGTCTTTCTTGGAGCAATCGTGACCTTCGCCGTCGGCTCTCTTGCGAGCCTCATCTTCCGCAATCCCCGGACCGTTGCCGCAGCAGCCATCCTCCTCTGCCTCGCAGTAACTCCGTACGCTCG
>CAZZZQ010000093.1:0-9516 GCA_964658405.1 uncultured Sphingomonas sp. | reverse complement strand
CTGATTCTAAAACGATGGCCTTTGGCTCGATCGATTATGTAGAGCTCGATGGCCAGCTTGTCTACGGCGTCCACAAGCTCCGCCCCAAGCACGGCCATGAGTTTCTCTCGCGGGTTCTTGACCTTGTGGTCTCGGCGACGCTGATTTTCTTCCTGGCTCCCCTCTTCGCAATCATCTACATGCTGGTGAAGCTTGACTCGCCTGGTCCGGCCTTCTTCCGCCAGACCAGGATTGGCAAGGACGGCACCCCGTTCACGATCTTCAAGTTCCGGACCATGTACACGGCCCTCTGTGGCAGCGGCGTAAGCCCGGAGAGCTCTGCCGACCCCCGCATCACGCGCATCGGCAAGTGGCTCCGGAAGACCAGCATTGATGAGCTTCCCCAGCTCTTCAACATTGCACGCGGTGAGATGGCGCTTGTCGGTCCTCGCCCGGAGATGCCCTTCATCGTGGAGCAGTACTCTGCCGAGCAGCGACAGCGCCTGTCTGTACGGCCCGGCCTGACCGGCCTCTGGCAGATGAGTGCGGATCGCTGCAAGCCGATTCACGAAAATCTGCAGTACGACTTTTATTACCTCAAGCATCGCAGCGTGTTCATGGATGTCGCCATCCTCTTCCACACACTGCTCTTCGCGATGCACGGAACTTAGAGCTCCGTTTCAGGACTTCAGAAGGATCGCAACACGCAGTTGCAGCACGACTTTGATATTCGGGAGTAAACAGATATGAGCATTGCAATCGTGACAGGTTCGGCCGGGCTGATTGGTTCGGAGGCTTCAAAACACTTCGCCGGTAAAGGGATGCAGGTTATCGGTATCGATAACGACATGCGGTCGGTGTTCTTCGGTGAAGAAGCCTCTACCTCGCGCATGAGCGAAGAGCTCAAACAGACGCTGCGCAACTACAAGCACTACGCCGCAGACATTCGCAACCGCGACGAGATCTTTGAGATCTTCAAGCGCTACGGCTCCGAGATCAAGCTGGTTGTCCACACCGCCGCACAGCCGTCGCATGACTGGGCTGCACGAGAGCCGTTCACTGACTTCGGCGTCAACGCCATGGGCACGCTCACGATGCTCGAGGCGACGCGCCAGTTCTGCCCCGACGCAGTGTTCATCTTTACCTCGACCAACAAGGTCTACGGCGACATTCCGAATCGCCTTCCCCTTCAGGAGCTCGAGACCCGTTGGGAGATCGATCCGTCGCACGCCTATACCGTTGGCATCGATGAGCACATGTCGATCGACAACACCATGCACTCCGTCTTCGGCGCATCGAAGGTTGCCGCCGATGTCATGGTGCAGGAGTACGGCCGCTACTTCGGAATGAAGACAGCCTGCTTCCGCGGCGGCTGCCTGACCGGACCGGCTCACTCAGGCACGCAGCTTCACGGCTTCCTCGCCTACCTCATGAAGTGCAACGTAACCCGCACCCCCTACCAGGTCTTCGGCTACAAGGGCAAGCAGGTTCGCGACAACATTCATAGCTATGACCTGATTCAGGCCTTCGACGCGTTCTTCAATGCGCCGCGCTCCGCCGAGATCTACAACATCGGCGGCGGTCGTTTCAGCAACTGCTCCATGATCGAGGCGATCGGGATCTGTGAGCAGATCACCTCGACCGAGATGGACTGGACCTACAAGGAAGGCAACCGGATGGGCGACCACATCTGGTGGGTGGGCGACCTCTCGAAGTTCCAGAGCCACTATCCGGACTGGAAGTTGACCTACAACATCGAGGCGATTCTGCGTGAGAGCTATGCCATCAACGCCGAGCGCTGGCTCGAGGCGCGGCAGGAGGTGGCCGCTTGATCGATCAGGGTAAAAAGTGTGTTGTCGGCGTAATGGTCGATGCGGTTGACTATGAGGCCGCGCAGACTCGAATTCTTGAGGCGGCAAAAGAGGGCCGGTCCTACACGGTCTCGGCCCTTGCCGTCCACGGTGTAATGACGGGTGTACAGAGTGCGCAGCACAAGTATCGCCTGAACTCCTTCGACCTCATCGTGCCAGATGGTCAGCCCGTTCGCTGGGCGCTCAACCTCGTCCATCGCTCGCATCTTGCCGAGCGCGTCTACGGGCCGGAGTTGACGCTGCGCACCATTCGCATGGCCGCTGAAGAGGGTCTACCGGTTTATTTCTATGGAACAACTCCGAGCATTCTTGCCGATCTGCTGGGACGCCTGCAGGAGATGCATCCTGATCTGATCGTCGCCGGTGCAGAGCCGTCGAAGTTCCGCACGATCGATTCGGGCGAGCGGGTGGCTCTTGCCAAGAGGATCGTCAACTCGGGAGCGAAGGTGGTATTCGTCGGGCTGGGCTGTCCCCGGCAGGAGGTCTTCGCGTACGAGATGAAGGACCTGCTCCCCATGCCGATGCTTGCGGTCGGTGCAGCCTTCGCATTTATCGCCGGCCAGCTCCCACAGGCGCCACCGACGCTGCAGCGCTACGGCCTCGAGTGGCTCTTTCGCCTGAAGGAAGAGCCGAAGCGTCTCTGGCGGCGTTATCTCTATCTCAATCCTTACTATGCTTTTCTGCTTGCCCGCCAATGGTTTGGCCATCGCTTTTCGACGGCCGGCGTACAGCCATCAACCGAGGTTGGATACGGTTGATCGAAAAATTACTCTCACCCCAATTGCGGGGCGGTACTGGAGCGCAACCTTCAGTAACGTCCTCGTAACTGGGGCTGGGGAGTGAAGAACTCTACGATCTCTTGTGCAGGATCGCACCTCCTACCGGCTTTGTATTCAGAAATCAGCCGCACGGGATACAAAAGACGATTAAGTATACTTTTGCTCGACTTTCTAGAAAGCGGCAAGCAACCTCCCAGTATTGCTGTCTTGCTGCGGCGGATCTGGCAACCGAAAAAATGCCGTCTTTTCGGGGTTGTTGTCGTTACTAAACGGCATTTCGCGATTACCTTTTTGTTGCTGATAGGCGACATCTTAAGTGTTAGAAACTTACGTGTGAGCTATTCATTAGCCAGCAAAAACTTGGATTCGCGGTGCAGGTCGCCAGCTTTTTTGATCTCACGGGCACGATCCGTACCACTGCCTCATGGACGATTCGCCGAGTGGCAATTCTCCTCTTCCTCCGAGAATGAGGACATCAGATAGTCGACCGTCGCGAGAGTCTAACTCGATCGCACATCCGGTCAGACTGCTCGATCGTGCACCCCAATCAAGAGAGCGATTTCCAACCAGGAGAACTTCGATTTATGGACAACGCACCCTCGTCCGGTTTCTACCCAGTAGCAACTCCGAACTCCGCTCCGATGCAGATGAAGTACTACCTGCCGATGGATGTGAGCAGCCGCTTCGGGGTTCGGCTTCGTCAACTTCGGCGAGAGAGAAACCTTACACAGCTCCGCATGGCAGTGGACTTTGGCATCGACCGCAGCTTCATCAGCGACGTCGAACGAGGCCGCAAATCGATCTCGCTTCCCATGCTCGAGGTGATGGCACTCGGCTTGAACCTTAGCCTGTCCGACCTGCTGAAGGATATCTAGTACTCCAACCCGCCTCTCAACTTCAGGGGGCGCTGCAACTTTGCACCATTCAGACCTTGAATACTTCGACGACGCTGCAACAGTCTCGTCTTTTCGCACTCGACTTCTGCACTTAGATTTCTTCATTAGGAGGAGGTGTACCGTGAACAGAACCATGGCTGGCGTCCCTGTCTCTCGCACCCGCTGCGCACATCGACCCGGTGAGACTCTGGCCCCGAAGAGTGGGCGAAGCGTCGCAAAGGGCACATGCAGGTCTCGTCTCCGCACCTCTGCGATCTGCGATGCAGGCCGCTCCGGCGAGAGATACGCCCTCCAGCGTTCTGTGGGTTCAACCTTCTGCACTCCTTCTTCGATCCAAACCTGCCTGACCGAGCCGGCGGCTCTCATCGCCGGTGCACAATGCACCGTGGAGAACTACGATGAATAACGAAAGCCTTTCCCTCAGACCGTCCAGAGACGAATATCCCGGACCGCTCGTACGCGTGTCGACTCCTCCCTCCGAGTTCAGCCTGATGGACCTCTGGAAGGTCCTGCGGCGCCGACGCACTGTTCTGCTGGCCACTGCGCTCGTCGTGCTTCTACTTGCAGGACTTTACACCCTGATCACGCCACGGCTTTACAAGGCAGAGGCAAAGCTGCAGATCCTGAAGCAAGATGCTGCCGCAGGCCTGTCCGATCCATCGCAGGCCTCGGCGACCGCTGCGGCAGACGCGCTCGACTTCAACCTTGCCGTGCAGACGCAGGTCGATGTCCTCAAGTCGCGCAATCTCGCGCTGCGTGTCATTCATGAGTTGAAGATTGATCAGGAGAAGGACTATCAGCTGAAGGGGAGCGACGCCGGCGAGAACGCCAAGCCGCTGGAGCAGTCCCCCAAGCGTCTTGCCTTCGTCCTTGCGAAGTACGACAAGCGGCTCCATGTGGACTCGGTCTCGGGCACGCGCCTTGTAGCCGTAAGCTTCCTCGACCGCAGCCCCGAGCGCGCTGCGCAGGTTGCGAACCAGTTGATCGCCGACTTCATCGAGTACAACTACCAGGTACGGCTGTCGGCCAGCTCGCAAGCTAACTCTGTTCTCTCTGGTGAGCTCGAGTCGATGAAGGCCCAGGTCAATGCGTCCCAGGCCAACGTCGCTAAGCTCCAGCAGCAGTCCGGCATCTACGGCGTCGACGAAGAGAATAACGCCACCAATACGAAGCTCGAACAGTTGAACTCACAGCTCACCGCCGCGCAGGCAAGCCTGGCCGTCAAGCAATCGATCTACAAGCTTGCAATCACGCGCAGCCCCGAAGTTCTTGCAGGCATGCTTGGCTCGCAGGGAACCGGTGCGAACACGACCAATGCACCACTCCAGCTTCTCCGTCAGCAGCAGGCCGATGCAGCCGCCAACTATGCCGAGCTGAACGCACACTATGGCTCGCAGTACCCCAAGGTGCTGCAGGCGGGCCAGCGTCTGCAGTCGATCCAGGCCTCCATCAATGCGGAGATTAATCGCCTGGTTGGACAGGCTACCGCTGAATACAAGGTGGCACAGGATACCGAGGCCTCCGCAGCACGTGCACTGCAGGCGCAGAAAGCCGTCGCCTCGCAGATGAACCATGACGCGACCGTCTACACCTCCGCCAAGCACGAGGCAGACGTGAGCCGCGATCTGTACGAACAGCTGCTCAAACGGTTGAAGGAGGCCGGCGTCCTCGCCAGCCTGCGCTCGACGAATCTAAATGTGCTCGATGCCGCAGTTCCGCCCGACAAGGCAGCCCAGCCGCTCGTCCTGCTCTACCTGCTTCTGGGGGCCTTCGCCGGACTGATTGCCGGCGTTGTAGCGGCATTCGCGGCAGACGCGTTTGATCCCTCCATCCGTGACCCTCAGAAGATCGAGGATGCTATCGGAGCCCCCGTGCTTGCCCTGATCCCGCGCGTGGAGCGCTCGTTGCCCAAGGCTGCTATCCACTCTCTGCAGCGCAGCTCACCAAACTCCGCGTGGCAGTATCAGACCACTGCGCGCGCACCGCGATCGAATGTGGCCGAGGCCTTCCGCGTCCTGCGCACCGCCATTCTCTCCACGATCAACCCGGAGAAGGACCGTGTTCTTGCCATCACCAGCACCTCGGAGTCCGAGGGTAAGAGCTTCACGACCTTCAACCTTGCGTCCGCCTTCGCACAGTCGGGCCGCACGGTGCTCGTCATCGACGCCGACCTGCGCAAGCGGACCCTCAGCCATGCCCTGAAGCTTGAGGATCGCGAGGGACTCGATGAGGCGATCGGCGAGACCATGTGGCAGCAGTACATCTCGACCTACGAAGAGATTCCCGGCCTCTTTATTCTGCCTGCCGGACACCAGTCGCACTACCCCTCTGACGTCCTCGGCTCGCCCGCGATGACACAACTGCTCAGCAAGCTCCGCACCAAGTTTGACTTCGTTCTGATCGACACGCCGTCGATTCTTGCAGTGACCGACACCGTCTCACTCTCGAGCTCCGTGGATGGAATCCTCGTGGTGGCGAAGTGCGGAAAGACCGCTCAGCACTCGCTGAGCCGCACCCTCTCCGTTCTTCGCCGGGCTCGTGCACGCGTCCTCGGAGTCGTGATGAACGGCATCGACTTTGACTCTGCTGACTTCTACTACTACTGGGGCAAGCAGAGCTCGGGCTACGCCGCCACCGGTACTCAGATCCTCTCGCCCGCTGCGAAGATCCTCACCGGTCGCATCTCCGCAATGCTGCTCGCCATCGTTGCACTGACCGCTTCGGCAATGGGCCAGGCTCCGGCACCGCCACCCGCCGCAGCACCCACTGCCCAGGTGGACGCTCCGCTTAGCGGCCCGGGTGCATCCTCCACCGGAACGCAGCAGAAGATTCTAATCGGGACCGGCGATCTGCTCTCGATCAGCGTTTACGACGCGCCGGAGCTGACGCAGGATGCGCGTGTCAACTCTGACGGCATCATCCATCTCACCCTGCTCGGCGACATCCATGCAACGGGAATGCAGCCCGACCAGCTCGCCAAGGTTCTTGAGACACAACTTCACGATAAGAACCTGATCCTCACGCCGCATGTGTCGGTCAACGTGAAGGAATTTACGACCCAGGGCGTGACCGTTGAGGGCGAGGTTAAAAAGCCCGGCCTGTACCCGATCTATTCGGCGCGATCACTGGTTGATGTGATCGCCCAGGCCGATGGCTTGACCGGCTCGGCGGATACGCACATCACCATCCGCCGTCAGGGTACGGCGAAGATTGATCGAGTGCTGCTACGCCAGGATGACGGAGCCCAGGTGGCCGATAGCGATGTACGCGTCTACCCCGGCGACACCGTCATCGTCCCCCGCGCTGCGATGGCCTATGTCCTCGGCGACGTCACCCGGCCGGGCGGCTACATCATGCACGATAACGGCTCGATGACCATCCTTCAGGCGATCTCCGAAGCCCAGGGAACGACGAAGCTCGCGTCTATGAAGCACGTCATCCTGATCCGTAAGCAGAACGGTGAGAGCCATACCATTCCCATTCAGCTGAAGGCGATTCAGCGCGGAGAGCAGCCGGACCAGTCCCTGATGGCAGGCGATATTCTCTTCGTTCCGAGCAGCGGCTTGAAGAACTTCGCGGCAGGCACTGAAGGAATCGCAGCCTCTGTGTCGGGCGCCGCGCTCTACTCCGTCGGCCGGTAGCGTACTACCAGCACCATGGTCCACGAATAAATGTGCTGTACGAAATCAAAGGAGGAGGAACGCGGTGAGTGAACGGGTCTACAAGCTGGTCTTCATCGCGCTCCTCCTCACGCAGATGGGCGTCGTAATGGGCCTCGCTTCACCGGGGATCTCCGACACTGACATTGACGTAGTCGGGAGCAACAGTGTTCACCTCCCCGTCATCGTCAGCACCGCCGTGGTCTACATGCTTGTGTTGAGCCGGCTCCTGACGGATCCAGGCCGCATCCTGAGAGCCGTCAGCAGCATTCGCCTTTTCATTCCGATCGTTCTCTTTGCAATTCTTTCAGCCGCGTGGAGCACCGATCCGACGCTCACACTTCGTCGTGCGCTCTTCCTTGTGCTCACCTCGATCATCGCCCTCATCGCCGGCGCTGACTTCGAAGTACCAGAGCTGGTGCGCATGTTCGCCACGGCAAGTCTCATCCACATGGTGCTGTGCGGTCTCTTCTTTGCAGCCGCACCACACTTTCTCTATTCCCCATCGGACCCGCACTCCTTGAAGGGCCTGACGACGCATAAGAACATCTTCGGCTTCGAACAGGGCATCGCTGTTTTGGCCTTCCTCTTCGTCCCCTTCCGAAGGTTCAACAGCATACGCTGGCCACTCACGATCGCAGCGTTTGTCCTGCTTGTGCTCTCGCGCTCCGCCGGTTCGCTCGTCGCTACACTTGCCGGTCTCTGCTGCGTTCCCCTGCTCCTGATTGCACACTTTCGCGGCTCGCAAAGAATCGCCCTCGCGGTTGGCGGAGTTGTCGCACTGGCCGGCGCGCTCTTTGTCCTGATCTCGAACGCATCGCTGATTCCTGCCCTGCTCTCAAAGGATTCCACACTGACAGGACGCACCGAACTGTGGGCGCTGATCCGCATCGCGATCAGTCATCACCCGCTGCTCGGCTACGGCTTCGATTCCTTCTGGCAAGGCCTGCAGGGTGATTCGCTGACCATCATTCGCGGCGTTGGCTGGCTTGTCCCCACGGCTCATAACGGCTATCTTGATCTGCTTCTGGGCACTGGTTATGTCGGCGCCGCGCTTCTGCTCCCTCCCGTCCTGCAGGCGATGATTCGGTCCCTGCGCTACCTCACCGTAGACGTCTCGCCGGAGCGGCCTTCCGCACGCTTTTTTCCCTTCGCGTTCATTGTGCTCTGGCTCGTCTACAACCTCAATGAGAGCGCCCTGCTTGTCCGCAGCGGCATCCCCTTCCTGCTCGTCATGGCACTCAGCGTATCGCTCGGTCAACGACTCACGGCAAATCGTCTGGCAGCAACCCAGTTCGACTTTCAGCAGGACATCTACCGGGACCCGGCCCCGCTCGCAAGGGGTCTTTGATCCAACTTCCGAAGATGGAGAAACGAACTCCAATGCTGACCACTCATCACAACTCGCCTCCCCGGGCCTTCACCGCGGCCAGATCGAATCTCAATCTCTCAGCGTGGCGCCTTCCGTTTATCGCAGTCTTTGTAGTCTTCACGCGGATCGCGGGAATCGATCGCCAGAGCCTCTGGTTCGATGAAGGCTACACCCTCGCACTTGCCGGCTCGACCACCTCCGCAGCCTTTCTGCATACCTTCGGCAGCTTCACAACAAGCGAGCACCTGCAACCGCTGTACTACCTCCTCATGTTTCTCTGGAGCCGGATTGCGGGCACGTCCGACCTCTCCCTACGCCTGCCGTCGGCACTCTGCTCGGTCTGCTCAGCCCTTCTTGTCTATGCCGTCGCAAACCGCCTCTCGCAGCGCGATACCCCCTTCGATCGCCTCTTCCCTCTGTTCGCACTTGCAGCATATTCATGCTCGAGCTACTCCTACTTCTATGCGCAGGAAGCACGGCCTTATGCACTTCTGCAGATGCTCTCGTTCCTGCTGCTCTTTCTATGGATCACCGATCGCGACCAGCCACGCAGCAATCGCCTGGCCTTCACCATCGCCACTGTTCTGGCTACGATGGGAAGCCCCTTTACAGCGCTGCTGGTGCTCTCGCTGTCGGCCACGGATCTGCTGGTGGGACGATCGACGTGGACGCAGCGCTGGCGCACGCCGCTTCTCACCAGCGGCGGTGTCGTAGCTGGATATATCTTTCTTGGCAGACTCTTTCTGCCTCCGTTCATCGCGCACGACGTCATCAGTATCAAGCAGTCACTGTGGATGAACGTTGGTTATACGGTGTACGGTCTTATCTTCGGGACGACGCTGGGTCCCGCAGGCAGCATGCTGCGCGGGGCTGGAAAGCTAGCCGTCCTGATCAGCTTCTGGCCTGTGCTCCTGGCGTGCATCGCCAGCATCGCAGCGGTTGGAACCGGTACCGTCTTTG
>CAZZZQ010000092.1:0-9545 GCA_964658405.1 uncultured Sphingomonas sp. | reverse complement strand
GCGCTGCCCTGTCACGGCAGAGGTCGCGGGTTCGAGCCCCGTCGTCCCCGCCATATAAAGCAAAGACTTTAGCTTCGTATGGGATCTCAAGTGACAAGCGATTCATGGTCCGATTAGGGTCCATTATGCTTCGCCCACTCCTCTGGCCCACGTTGGGCACCATTTCTCCTTACATCCTTGCTCTATACGGCTCGTTGATTCGAGTTCACGCCCTGCCTGTCTACGTCGAGGGTGATCCTGCTGTTCGCGTGCCCCAAGAGCTCCTGTACCGTCTTCACATCTTCCTTGTTGGCCTTCAGCCTCATCCCGCTTTCGCTACAACCCCCCTGCGGCATGGCGGGTTCGTTCAAGCGGGAA
Source organism: uncultured Sphingomonas sp. (assembly GCA_964658405.1). Lineage (GTDB taxonomy): Bacteria > Acidobacteriota > Terriglobia > Terriglobales > Acidobacteriaceae > Edaphobacter. Next base: position 9,188 of record CAZZZQ010000092.1, on the reverse strand, counting down.
CTCCTGCTATCGACCTGCAACCCCTGACGGGCTGACATTCACACTGTTCGACCAGCAGGCTAAAGTGGCGCGTGCACATTCTTCCATGACGGTCAGGGCGCGATGGACGTCTGACATAGTCATCACGAAGGGATTTATCGCTCGTTGTGGCAGAGCTTCTAATTTTTGCACGGCCTCATCGAAGAGACTGTGATTCGAAATGAAGATGCGTACATCCGTATCGCGGACGATCACCTTGGCCCGTTCCGTTGAGGCGATGTACTGATTCAATCGGTCGATACGGTCGGGGCGATTGCCGAAGTTGAAAGCAGTGCCTCCCCAAAGAAGCGCCTGGTAAGTTTGTTCTCTGTCCCGCACGTTGAAGAGGAGCGAGATCGTACCGCTTGTGTGCCCTGGAGTTAGGACAATTTTGACGGTCGCATTGCCGAGAGTGACCACGTCGCCATCGTTGAGTGATTCTCCGCGTTTCGGCGGACGCCCCAGTTCGGAAAATCAAACTCAAGATCGCCTGAGACAACTGTGTCCCAGTCAATGGACGACATGAGGACTCGCGCCGGATACTTCGCGATCAGGTAATTGACGCCGCCGTAGTGATCGCCGTGACCGTGCGTGATTAAAATGATTCGAATATCTGCTGGGTCGAGGCCCAGCTTCCGCATCCCGCCTTCAATTAATCGTTCAGCTTCTTCATCGTTATCCATTGTGTCGATAAGAATGAGACCGGCGTCGGTAGCGAGTACCCACGCACTGACCCAACGACTACCCACAAAATACAAGTTGTCAAAAGCCTTACCCGGTTCTGGAGCCGGCCAATTCATCATCTCTTCAATAGAAGGCGCCTGTACCTCTGGGTGAGTTGCACCTGCAAGCTTGAGGTAGGCAGTTAAATCAACTCCAGCCGCCTCCTTCGCTGCATCAAGATGTGTGGCAACCTCGGCATCGTGCAGCGCCGCAGCATCTACCGGCGGTTGTCCGCCGTTGCAACAGGGGCAACCGTGTGACAGGGTTTTAGCAAGACTCATTAGGAGTTTCCTTTCGCCTTCGATACGGGATAGTACCGCCTCCTCCGAGGGTGTTACCCCCCTATTCGGGTGGGTTCTCCCTGGTTATTATGAGTGGTTCACCACTAACAAACTGACTTATTGTGAATCTCCGAAGCCGTCTGGTGAAGGCGGAGAGACACTAATCGATAGGCGATCCGATTTAACTCGACTATGCTGGAGGCACACCGTTCACCTGGTCAGACCGCGACCGTTTGCACAAGCGGTCCTGTTTCGGTCTCAAGTGACTGGCAAGGATAGCTTTCAGCCTCTGCGCGAGCCTTGGGAGAATGCCATGATCGCTTCGAACTTATGCTTGCTGTTCGCGGTCTTCCTTTGGGGCATGCCCGCGCTCGCGTCCTGGCCAAAGTTGAACCACCTTGATCATCGCGCTTGGACAGTTCGGGATGGCGCGCCGTCTGGCATCAACCGGTTTGCGGAGGCGGCAGACGGTACCTTGTGGCTAGCTGCTGACTCCGGCCTCTACCACTTCGATGGAATTCATTTCACCCTCTTCCAACCCGGCGAAGGCGAGCCTGCTTTGCCAGGTACAGCGGTTTCATGGCTCTGCGTGTCACAGGACGGCACAATCTGGTTGGGATTCTGGACCAGCGGCGATGTCGCAGCCATACGAGGAACTCATGTTCGCCTGTATGGCAAGGAGTGGGGTCTCCCCGGCGGCTCAGTAGTGCAACTACAGCAGACTCCTGACGGAAAGATGTGGTTGAACTCTACCGGCCAAGTCTTTTATTTGCGTGGAGATCGTTGGGTAAATCAGGCCAACGACCATGTCTTTCCCGCTGGTCTCACCGGATTTCGAGATATCTTCTTCGATTCCAGGCAAACAGAATGGCTTACCGATGGCAAGCGGTTGTACTTTCTTCCGCGCGGAGCCAGCGAATTCCGCATATGGAGCGAGGAGATGCCGTCAGCCGTTGCATTCCTGCAAGTTCCAGACGGAAGTTTATGGGTTGCGCAGCAAGATGGGAAACCAAGTAACGGTTCAGTACGACGGTTTGCCGATCCACACGGGAACATGACCTTAGGTCCGAGGATCGCCATTGATGTTGCACGAGACGGCATCATCTCTCGTGATGGAGCTATTTGGATTGGGAATGGCACACACGGACTGCTGCAGGCAAGGTTCACACCGGTCAAGGGCTCGTCGGATATCGAAGAATCCGAGCCGCCGCAATTATCGTCCTTCGAGCGCGCAGACGGACTTACCTCAAACGGCGTCACCACAATGCTGCAGGATCGTGCGGGCAATATCTGGGTAGGAACCAGCGATGGCTTCGACCGCTTCAGCCCGCCTATGTTCACTCGATTCACGGATAGGCCGCTCGCAGACGAAGTAGTCATCACGAGTTGCCCAAACGGGGAGGTATTCTTCGGCGATACCGCATCCCCGCTCATCTCGGTGAACCGAGACGTATCGTCGTTCCATGGCGAAAACCGTTACTTTATCAATCTCTACTGTGATAACGATAACGTTGTTTGGATCACTGACCATACGGGCTTCTGGCAATATAGGGACGGCTCATTCCGCGCTGTCTCCCCGCCGACCGGGGTGAGTGCTCCAGAGGTGCGCAGAGTCACGGGCTTGAATGAACATCGCATGTTCACAAACATCCGTCGGAATGGCATTTGGCTTTTACAAGACGGGGCATGGACTAAGATTCTTCCGCCCACCACCGGCTTTCTGGAAGACCATACGGAGAACCTCTGGCATGCGCCCGAGGACAATGTAATCAAGATGTGGACTAAGGATGGAGATCACCCCGTCGCTTTCGATAATTCCCCAGGGCTCGGAACGACATGGGTCTTCTATGAAAGCAGACGAGGATTGGTGGCGGGTGGCCTACGCGGCATCGCTCTTCTGCATAACGGACGTTTCCATCAGGTCTTCGCTTTGGATGGATCGGCGCTCGCGGGCATTACGGGGATTCTCGAAGCTCCCAATGGTGATCTCTGGTTGAACGGCGCTCGCGGTGTGGTCCGGGTACCCGCCCACGAAGTTGAGGCGGCATCAAGCACGCCGGGCTACCGCATGCACACGGAACTGTTCGCGGGCGACCGAGGCGTCGAGGGTCCAGCCGCTCAAGTGAAAGGCATGCCCACCGCAGTGGCCGATACTTACGGTCGATTCTGGTTTTCTAATGAATCAGTAGTAACCCATATCGACCCGTACTTACCCCTCGTGGGCGCTCCCGCGCCGGCCGTGAGTATTACCGGAGCAACGGTTGATGGCATCCCGCAAAGTCCGCTCAACGCCTCCTGGAAATACGCCGAACGCACGCTGCGCATCAGCTATTTCGGCGTGGATATGGCCCGCCCGCAGGACGTAACCTATCGCTACCGGCTTGAGGGAGTTGATCGCGATTGGCAAGCAGCTGGAACACGCACGGAGGCGGTCTACACCAGCTTGCGTCCAGGCAATTACGTATTTGACGTATCCGCATCAAACCAGCAAGACGTTTGGAAGGACGCGGCCCCTTATTCATTCAGGGTCACTCCCGCGTTCTATCAGACGCGTTGGTTTTTAGTGCTCTACGGGTGTCTCTGCCTCGCGGTGATCTGGGGCTCTTCTACTTTGCGAGTCCGCTATATATCAGCGCGGATCAGGGAAAGAGCTGAGGAGAGAACGAATGAGCGTCTGCGCGTCGCGCGAGACCTGCATGACACCCTGCTGCAGGGTGTCCACGGCCTTTTACTGCGCGTTGAGTACGTATCGCGAGCCATCCCCGATACTGGCGATGCGCGCGAACTGCTGCAAGGTGCACTATCGTCAGCAGAGCGAGTCCTGAATGAAGGACGCGAGAAGGTGGGACATCTGCGCGAGCAGAGTCAACTGGATCTGGGTGAAGCCCTGAGTAACATTGCCAGGGAACTCAACTGGAATCGCAACATCGTCTTTGAGATGAAGCAAGTCGGGGAGATCCGTCCCGTGCGCCCCGCAGTCTATGAAGAGTTGTATTGGATCGGACGGGAAGCGATCGTGAACGCGTTTCGGCATGCCCAGGCGAGTCGCATTGAGGTCATGCTCTGTTACGAGAGAGAGCGATTAGTCGTGATTTGCCGTGACAACGGCAAGGGCTTCAGTGTTTCGGAGCAAGCTGGAAACGCCAAGCCTGGACATTGGGGACTTCAAGGAATGGCTGAGCGCGTCCAACGGCTCCGAGCGAATCTTGAGAGATTGAGTAGGCCCGGAGAAGGCACCGAGATAAAGGTCGAGATCTCCGCGCGCAAGGCTTACCTGACGACTCGCCAATGGAGATGGCCTACACGTGCTGCCGAACTGTCGTAGACTCCGTCACGATTCGTATTTCGATAATTGGCCGAGCATGGGTGCGCTCAAGCGATTGGAGGCTCGCGCGTAACTTCATCAGAGATGACGCGCCGTCGCCTGAACAGTTGCCCAAGAGTGAAAGGGCTATCGTATGCAGCTTCAGCTCGCAACCTCACCTCTATCTCGGTACCCCGACCAGATGTGCTCCAGATGCGGAACGTGGCTCCGACGTTTCGAGCACGCTCCTTCATTCCTCGGAATCCCCAGTGCCCAGATCGTCCGCCCTGTCTCAGGACCTCTGGGTCGATGCCACATCCGTTATCTTTACAGCGGAGATCAAAAAACCTAGGGCCATAATTGAGCTCGATTTCAATCGAGGTGGCTCCGCTGTGCTTGATGGAGTTGACAACGCATTCCCGGCTGATCCGGCAAATCTCTTCCTTTACAAGCGGAAGCATGGACCGTCTCACGCCCTCCTCAGCCACGTGAATGCCAGGACCGTTTTCTGTCTGCAGCTCGACTACATGTTGCGCAATCATGTTGGCCAATGAAGTATTACGATCCGCTTCGCCCCGAAGATCCTGAACTCTATTGCGTCCCTCGACAATAAGGCTGTCCGCACGCTGAAGCGCCGTTTGCAGCGAGGATCGGGCTGGGTGCTCTTGCTCCAACTGCTCTGTTGCGTAATGGAATCGCAACATCAGGCCGTGAATGGATTGCAGAAGCGTATCGTGGAGCTCGCGAGCAATCCTCAGACGTTCATTCGACCTCTGCTCCAGTCGATCCTTGATGCGCGAAGTAATGTAGCGGACTCGCATAAGGTATAGAAGCCAAAGAAGCCCCGCTACGACAAGACCGCAAAGTGCCATGAACCATAGCCGTTGATAAAACGCTGGGCGCACCGTGAACACAAGAGGCTCAGTAAGTTCGGACCAATGGTCGCCATCAATCGTAGCGGCTACTCTGAACCGATAGGTACGTGGTGCAAGGCGTGCATAAACCGCCTCCCGGCTTCGGTCAGCGAGCTGCCACGTCGCATCGAACCCTTCAAGAAGATAGCGATAGCTGACCTGCGTTGGTGTATTGAGATCGATTCCTGCATAGTCTATCTCCAGACGGTTGTCGTGTCCTCCCTGCAGGATTGGCTCCGAAGTCCCAAACGGGACTGAAGTTCCATCGACTTTCACCGCCTCTATTCCAATCATTGGAGGTGCACGCGGAACGTCGAAGAGCCAAGGCGAAGTCCGCAAGATGTTGCCTGACGTTGCAATCCATAGTTGTCCATCGCCGGCTTTGATAAGGGTCGGGACTGGTTTCGTCTGTGCGGGTATCCCAAAGATGCCGTCTGCATCCCCATATACAGTCGCGGAGCAGCTGTACTTCGGATCCTGCAAGAGGCGTTGCACCCCGCGCGCCGGGATCCGTATCACACCGGCTCCACTGTTCAGCCAAAGATTTCCATCGTCGTCAAAAGCGATCCCAGAGGTTCCATGCGTAAGAGACGGATCTCTCAGGTTGAGTGGCATGAACCGCTTTTCCTGTTCGTAATTGACTCCCTCGGTTCCTATCACCCAAACCCGTTTGCTCTCGGCTGAAACACTGAGGACAGTTCCCACGCTCAGTCCAGCCGACCTCTCTATCACATCCTTCGAACCCTGAAGAAATTGGAAGAGACGATTCTGGTCATATCCTACCCACAGGCTGGTGCCGTCAGTATTCAGGGATGTTGGAGTATCGGTCGGTAGACCTGATCGTTGAAATGGTTGCCAGTTGCCATCGAATGACCAGAGGCCGTTTCCTTCAAAATTTATGAGCACCGCGCCATCTTCAAGAACTACGATCTGCTGTGCAGCCGTATCTCTGAATTGAGAAGGGACATCCGAGGCCTTGTCGTCTCCGGTAGTAGGGTTCAGGAGGTGAAGCTTGTGGTCCCAAGGGTCAAGCAACCAGATAGATCCTTTACGATCAACTGCCACGGGGCTGCTCCCCATTCTTTTTCCAACGCTAACGATGCCGTCCTTGGTGATGTGTTGGAGAGGCATACCGTGGGCTTCCGCCCATACTGATCCGTCTGGAGCTTTGACGAGTGTCGGATAGAACTCAAACTGGCCATCGAGCACGGGAAGAAAGGGGCGAGGACGAAAACGATCAAGGCCCCGCTCGGTGCCAACCCAGATGTTTCCGTCGCGATCCATCACAATGCTTCGTGTCACATTTGCGGAGAGGCCATCGCGATGGGTAAAGGACTTGACTATCGGAGGCTTTTCGCACGCATGCTCCAGACCTGAGATCCTTCCGACGCCAGCTGCGTCCTCGGCGAACCATAGATTCCCTTTGCGATCCATCACTGCTGCTGCTGTACCATGCAGACGGACAGATCCCGAGCTGCAGTCTTCGGTGAGAGGACGGACAGAAACCCAACCATTACTCACCCAAATCCGCCCGTCAAAGCTCTGCACAAATTGAGTTACAGAGAACAGCGATTGACTAAGCTCTTCGAATCGGTGTGATCCTGCCTTCATCACAAAGGCGTGATGCCGTGTGGCTGTATAAAGATCGCCTTTACGGTCGAAAAAAAGTGTGAAGTAGGTCGCGGCAGGCAAGCCGTATTTCGTCCCAATATTCTCCCACCCGTGCCCATCCCAACGAAGAATCGTATCGCCCGCAATAACCCAGAGAGAATTGCGCACACAGCAATACAAACCGTTGATCGTCGCGTTTTTATACTGGTTCGGTAGAGCAATGTTCAAAACATTGCGGTGAGCGAGGTAGGCCAAGCCCCCATGACTAAAACCTATCCACAGACCACTCTGTTCATCCGCTACAAGTGCAGAGATCTCTCCGCCAGGCAGTTTAGGATCGGCGGGAGTCAAGGGAAAATTACTGAACTTAAGGCCATCAAAGCGATGAAGCCCAAGCGGCGTTCCAATCCAGAGATAACCGTCGGTCGTTTGTGCTAAAGAGGTTATATCGGTAGGGGCGCCGTCTCGCGCTGTCCAGGCGGAGTGAGACATGTCGGTCAAATGGGAGGTGTCATCATCCCTCTGCGCAGCACCTTGAATGGTGACGAAGAGCAGGCAACTCACAAACAATCCGATCAACCAGTATCTGTGCTTCTCTGATGCGCACTCAGGATTCGACTTCATCGCGGTGTCATCCTTCGAGAAAGCCTCGCTTGATCGCGATTAATACAGCGTGCGTTCGATCGTTAGCTCCTAATTTGGACATGATGTTTTTCATGTGACCCTTGACGGTATCTTCGGTGATCGCCAGGTCGTCGGCGACGATCTTATTGGAGTTTCCGGACGCCACGGACCTGAGAACTTCGACCTCCCGAATTGAAAGATCGTCGGCACTGAGATGTTCTGCCAAGTTGATCGCGATCTCGGGAGGGATGCGCTTACGACCCATGTTAACTTCGCGGATTGTAGATACGAGATCCGTTCGAAGCATGCTCTTCAAGAGATAGCCGGATGCTCCTGCCCGAAATGCACGGGATGCCTGAACATCACCTGCATAGGTCGTTAGAACGATAATCTTGGCCTTGGGAGCCTCCGATCGGATCGCTTCTATTGCGGCCAGGCCGCTCATGACAGGCATCTGCAGATCCATCAACGTTACGTCTGGGCGCAGTCGCTTGAACTCAGCAACAGCTTCCTCACCTGTCGTCGCCTGGCCGACGAGTTCCATATCACTTTGGAATTGCAGCGCAAATGCGATGCCGTCGCGGACGAGAGGGTGATCGTCTACGCAAAGGATGCGAATTCTTTGAGTGTCAGGCATGACTTCCTAAGCTCCGTCCAAAATGGACAGCATCCAGTGTGATCAGCTTAGGTCCCGCATAGGCCATACCCCACCACCCTAAAGTGGGGTTCATCTCCTACACGATGGTCGCGGGCGCGAGCTTTGAGATTGCTCCAGAATCTGAGCATGGAGAGGTTTTATCAATACCCCCGGAACCTTGTTGGCGTGGCGTTGCTTCTGCTGCGCTTGTCTGTCGGGCTCTTGCTGGTCTTTTGTGTTCACACCGGGCGAACAAACGACGCGACCTCGCTGCTCACGGTTTTCACGGCGGCGATCTGTGTCGGCTTATGTGTCGGAATTATGACCGAGGCGCTTAGCGGGATCGCATTGATAAGTGGCCTGATCCTGCTGTGCACTGTGCCGAACTATTGGTCCCTCGTCACTGTTGTGACGCTTCTTCTGTGCGCCACGACGACTCTTTTAGGTGCCGGCGCCTACTCGCTGGACGGCGTACTATTCGGACGGCGACGAATCATTCTTTGAGCAAAGTTCCTGGACCGAGGCGGACACAGTGGAAGAAAAGCCAGGGGTTATGACGATTGACAAAGAGGGCCTCGATCGTCTCCGGACCTACGGACGAGAAGAGGTTGCTGCGCGCGGCGAACTTCTCTTCCAACAGGGCGATACGATGCTGGACCTTCTTGTTGTTTTGGAAGGGCGTCCGGAGATCTTCGAGAAGAAGCAGGGTGGCCTGGTCAATGTCGTCCAGTCTCTTACCGATGGAGCTTTCACCGGGGAACTGGATCTCCTCAATTCACGACGGTCTTTACTTAGCTGTCGTGCGGCACGACGGACCCGCCTCCTTCGCATCAACCGGGAACGCTTTCGCGAGATGTTACGTGCGGAGGGCGATCTGGCAGAACACATCGTTGTCGAGTGTATCGATCGAAGGACGGCGCTCCTGCAGCAAGGCAATTGTGGCGCTGTCGTGGTTGGCGCCGCAAGGTCGGTCGACACACTAAGGATTCTGCAGTTCTTTATACGCAGTGGCAATCCATATCGTTTTGTTGACGTTGAATTGAACGACAATGCAAGCGCACTGATGCAGATGCTCG
>CAZZZQ010000091.1:0-9574 GCA_964658405.1 uncultured Sphingomonas sp. | reverse complement strand
CGTATACGGCGTATTGTGCGAAGGTGCCGCGGCTGGTGCCTGCGGTGACGCCTAAGGTGGCTGGGGGCTCTGCGAAGGCTGTGTGGGGGCCTGCGGTGCTCAGTGAGGTGTACTTCTGGGGTGTGGCTGGGTCGTTTGCCGTGGCGGGATGGCGGTATAACGCGTTCCTGCTGACGAAGTGTGTGATTGTTTCGTTTGGTGTGGGGCTGGTGGCGCGGGCGTTTGTGCCTAAGCGGTAGGGGTTCGCTGGTGGGCAGCCGGGGGTTGGTGGCCGGGTTGGGAGAGCAACCGCAGGTCCTTCGGCTTCGCTCAGGATGACAGGACTTTTCGCAAAGAGGAAGCCCGCTGGCTCTTCCCGGTTGATTGGGGGAGGCAGCGGGCTTCTTTGTGGTGCGAGGACCTGGGGTCCAGTTACTTCTTGGGCGGAGCGATGGTGTCCTTTGCGACCTTGGCGACGCGGAACTTGACCACGGTCTTGGCCTTGATCTTGATGGTCTCGCCGGTCTGGGGGTTGCGTCCGAGGCGGGCCTTGCGCTCTGCCTTCACGAGCTTGCCGATGCCGGGGATGGTGAACTCGCCGTTCTTCTTGGTCTCTTTGACGGCGGTCTCTGCGAGCAGTTCGATGAAGGTTGAGGCCTGCTTGTTGGTGATCTCAAGCTTCTCGGCCATTGCGCGGACCAGTGCTGTCTTGGTCATTCCCTTTGCCATGTCTGTTACTCCTTCGTGCTGATTTGTGCTTCTACGGGGAGGTGTCTCGTGGTATCGTCCGATGAATGTTGCGATTGAAATCGTCAATGTTCATGCGGGTCCGGAGAACCGTACCGCCCTTCACCTTCGACCTTTCGAAGAGGAATGTCAATCGATTTATCCGGGTTTCCACAGGTTTTTGCGGTTTTTATTGGGTTTTGTGTCGAAAAGAGTACATTTTCGGGGAAATCTGCGTTTTTTGGGGCTGCAGGGATGGGGCACACGGGCTGGTGTGGTGGGGGCGGGGAGGCGGCCACGGGTCCTTTGGCTTCGCTCAGGGGACAGTGTTAGGGGTTTAGCTAAAAGCTAAAAGCTTCGGCCGAGTCTGCGATTCATTGTGAATCGTTCGAGCTGCCGGCCTCATCAATTCGATGGTTGTCAAATTGTCGTTCGTATGAGGAGTGTTGAGAGATGGCGAAGCTTACAGGTAAGGTAGCCGTGGTTACGGGAGCGTCGAAGGGGATTGGCTCGGGGATTGCGAAGGCGTTTGCGGCAGAGGGCGCTTCGGTGGTCGTCAACTACTCCTCGAGCAAAGAGGGCGCGGAGAAGGTGGTCGCGGAGATTACGAGCAAGGGCGGCAAGGCCATTGCGGTGCAGGGTTCGGTCTCGAAGGCTGAGGATGTGACGCGGCTGTTTGAAGAGACGAAGCAGGCGTATGGGAAGCTCGACATTCTGGTGAACAATGCGGGCGTGTACAAGTTTGGCGGGATCGATGATGTGACGGCGGAGGACTTCCACTGGATGTTCGACACGAACGTGCTTGGGCTGCTGCTGGCGACCAGGGAGGCTGTGAAGTACTTTGGCGCTGAGGGCGGGAATGTGATCAATGTCGGGTCTGCGATCTCTTCGATCAACGTTCCGGGTGCGGCGATCTACACGGCGACGAAGCATGCGGTGGACGGGATTACGCGGGTGCTGGCGAAGGAACTTGGCGCGAAGAAGATTCGTGTGAACTCGCTGAATCCTGGCCTGGTGGAGACGGAGGGTACGGCTTCGATGGGGATCATCGATAGCGAGTTCGAGAAGGCGCAGATTGCGCAGACTCCGCTTGGGCGGACTGGGCAGCCGGGGGATATTGCGAAGGTTGCGGTGTTCCTGGCGTCGGAGGATGCGGACTGGGTGACGGGGGAGTTGCTGCTGGCTTCTGGTGGGGCTCGGTAATTCGTTTGTGGGTTGGGAGGGGATCGCTTCGGCGGTCCCCTTTCTTGTTTAAGACGCCGCTTCGATGTGTTGCGATCGCACCCTTGCGGTGGGACTGCGAGGATGGGGCACCCGGGCGTTATCGGTGGAACGGAAGAAGTGCAACCGAAGGTCCTTCGACTTCGTTCAGGATGACAGTGTCGTGGCGGGTGGTTGGAGGAGGGCGATTGCAGGTCCTTCGACTTCGCTCAGGATGACAGTGTTGTGGCGGGTTGACTCGTGCGGGGGGCGAGCGTGGTGGTCTATAAGAGGGTTGGCTGAGACTATTTTGGTGGGGGGTGCGTCTCTGGGGCATCCTGATTGTTTTATTCTTTGCATCATCCCCTGGAGGAGTTCCTCGCATGTCCTTTGTTCGCCCGTTTGTGGTTCGTTCGTTTGTGGGTCTCGGTTGCTGTGTGGCGACCGTTGCCGGCCTTGGTGTTTCTTCGTTTGCTGCGGATAAGAAGGCTGAGGCGGTTCCGTCGTACTACGGGCCGCAGCCTGCGGTGGAGAGCATTGACCTGACGATGTATGCGCGGATTCGCGAGGAGGGCTTCAAGCACTCGCACGTCATGCAGTTTGCGGGGGCGCTGAGCGATGGGATCGGGCCGCGGCTGACGGGCTCGCCGAACATGGCGAAGGCGAATGCGTGGACACGGGATACGCTGACGGCGATCGGGCTAGAGAATGCGCACCTGGAGGACTGGGGCGAGTTCGGGATGGGCTGGCAGCAGATCAATACGTGGGGCCGGATGGTGACGCCTGACCCGGAGCCGCTGTGGCTGCAGGCTGCGCCGTGGTCGCCGGCGACGAAGGGTCCTGTGACGGGCGAGGTCGTGTATATCGATGCGCAGCAGGCGAGCGATCTTGATCAGTACAAGGGCAAGCTGGCCGGAAAGATCGTGATGTTTGGAGCGATGCGGCCTACGCCGGATATTACGGAGCCGCTGTTCCATCGGTATACGGATGCGGAGCTGAAGGAGATGGAGAATGCTCCGACGGGCGCGGGGCGTGGTGGATCGCCGGCCGATATCCAGCGGCTGATGGCGGACCGGGCGCGGCTGACACAGATTCGTGCGGCGGCGCTGAAGATGCTGACGACGGAGAATGTGGCGGCGATCATTACGCCGAGCCGGGATGGCGGCGATGGTGGCGGGACGGGCATCATCTTCGACGACAACGGGGCGAACCTGGTACGCGGCGCGCAGGTGAAGGCGACGGCGGTGACGGTGCCGAATGCCGTGATGATGATTGAGCACTACAACCGGCTGGGGCGGCTGCTGACGAATCATGTTCCGGTTACGGTTGAGCTGAATATCGAGACGAAGTTTACCGGGGATCATGAGCACGGGTTCGACACGGTGGCGGAGATTCCGGGCACGGATCCGAAGCTGAAGGACCAGGTCGTAATGGTTGGCGGGCATCTCGACAGCTGGATCTCGGGGACGGGCGCGACGGATAACGGTGCGGGCTCGGTGGTGGCAATGGAGGCGGTGCGGATTCTGAAGGCGCTGAACATCAAGCCGAAGCGGACGATCCGGATCGCGCTGTGGTCGGGCGAGGAAGAGGGGCTTTACGGCTCGCTGGGCTATGTGAAGCAGCACTTCGGAACCTTTGCGGAGCCGAAGGATGTTGATCCGAACACGCCTGCGTTTATGCGCGCGCACGGTGCGCTGACGACGACGAAGGAGTGGGAGACGATGGACGCCTACTACAATCTCGACAACGGTACGGGCAAGGTGCGTGGCATCTACACACAGGAGAACTACGCGATTGCGCCGATCTTCAAGCAGTGGATGGAGCCGCTGAAGGACCTGGGGGTGACGACGCTCTCCTACCGGAACACGGGCGGGACGGATCACCTGGCGTACGACGCGGTCGGACTGCCGGGCTTCCAGTACATCCAGGACCCGATGGACTACGAGACGCGGACGCACCACTCGGATATGGACACGGTTGACCGGCTGCACCCGCTCGATCTGGAGCAGGCTGCGGTGGTCGAGGCGATCTTCCTCTACAACACGAGCGAGCGTGAGGCGATGATGCCGCGCAAGCCGTTTCCGCATCCGGAGAATGAGAAGAAGATGACGGCACCGATTCCGGGGATTTATCCGGGGGCGGTTGAGGGGAAGTAGTTTTTGTACGAAGGGAAAGGCGAGGGCTTCGGCTCTCGCCTTTTTTGTTTCGTTGGAGGGCTGTGGATGACGCCCTTGTGGGTGGATGCCAAGGATGGCGTGCTCGGCGAAGTTCTGGACTGCTTTTTGGGATGGATTGCTTCCGGGAAGCCGACTTCTGAGAACTAATCCGGGCTCGATGAGTGCATTGGCGATTTCGCGCTCATTGAGAAGTCCAGATGGTCGCAGCTAGTCGAGGCTCGATGACGAGAATGGCGTTTCTCGTTACTTAGCATTGCGACGACACTTGCCTAAGGCTCGAAGCTCAAATCACCCTGGGCTGCTCTTGCTTCACTTTGTCTCTGCTCTTCAATAAGAATTGTGACGCGGCACTTCTCAGCAGCAGCCGCAACAGCAACCTCTTCGCCAAAACCTTCTCGCATCATGTCCAGTAGAGCAACGGTTCGTTCCCACGACTCAGCTTCCGACCCGACCCATCCAGAAGGGTGAAGATGAACGAAGAAATGTTTGAGCGTTCTGACCGGATTTGGTGAACGCCGGATTAGGTCCATGGCCAGCGGTTTCCATGCGATGGGTTCTGCGGTCCGTGCAGAGCTGAATGGATACAGCAACTCGCTAATCACCTCATATCGAGTGACCGGATCTTCCTCGCACCATTCGAGCAATGTCTCCGCTGGAAGTTGATCCAGGGGATCGCCGAAAAGGTCGTAATCCCCCCGGAAAATCCGCGAGACCAATCCACGCTCCGCTTCGACACCCAGCAATTCGTTTAAGCCAGCCCGCGGCTGTACCTTCAAGAGAATCGCAATGACCTTTGATGTTTCGAAAGGAAGCGACCAATAGGGAGTCACGTTTTTCACACGGCGACACAATAATTGAACGATCTCGGAACCTTCATTACCTACGAGGCAGATTTCTGCCAAATTCTCGAACCAGTGTTGTGCCATCGCATCGAGGTCCTGGAAGCGATATTCAAGCAGAAGCGCACGAGATTGTTGTTGAAGATCTTGATTCATCGAACTGGGGTCAAGACCATGGGCTCTCATGCCGGCGAGTTGAAGCGACACTTGAAAACCACCTTCCAAGCGCGCTATCGGCAAAAGCAACTCTGCGCATTGTTCATCTGTTAGTGGTGGGTTTGTGTAGCCGAGCGCGAGATAAAACCCGCCTCCTGTCCGACCGGCCGAGATCGACCTGCGTATTCGCCCCATACCGTTGTCGCAAAGGCCGGCCTTTGCCTGTAGCCTCGGAAAGATTTGAATGAGAGCATCGTCCTCCTCGGCGCGATCGAGGATCCCTTCAACAACGTGAGGTTCGAACGCTCGTAGAAAGAAGATGCCTTCGGCCAACAAATCTCCTACGCGTAGTTGCGCGTCGCACGCCGCGTAAGAATCACGCAGGACATCCCAAAGATCATGGCGGTTTAGGGAGGCATTCACCAGTCCCTCCGCAAACGCGTTCATCGTCGCTGAATGGGTCACCATCATGAGTTCAGGGAGCAATCGACTTAGCACATGCGAATCTGCTGCGATTTGGCGTCCAAGCGAAAGTCCCTCCGCATTTGCACGAGCCATCGCTCCTTCGTAATCTCTCCAATCCAAGTCGTCCCAAAAACCATGGCCGCCACGCACTACTAAAGCGCGGACCCCCTCTTCGGGGGTCACCGGCTGTAAAGCCTGACTCAACTGCCTAAGTTTGGAATCTTCATCATCTTCCAGGGGCTGATCTCGTTGAACCCGAATAGATTTGACCGTAGACGCCGCGCCAGGCCAGAACTCACGTTCAGCAAAGCGGCGGCAAGTCTCTATGATGTCCGCGTGGATTCCGCCTCCGCGCGACCACAAACCGCGTAGATGAGTAAGTAAGGATTTGCGGATGTCCCCTCGAGATTCACGACCTTGTTCATCAGCGAAGTCACTGAGGGCTAGAGCCTCACGATACCAGGCTCGATGTTCTTCCCATGTAGTGGGCTGCCAGCCGTAATCTCGGTATTGCCCTCCGAAATCGAAGTCTCCGGATCCTGTAAAGTGGCTTGCTTGCAGCATTGCATTTAGCGCTTGCAAGCCGAACTTTCGTCGCAATTGACTCTCCGAACTTAAGAGATCTCGGATCACTTGTGATCTCTGCCCCAGCGAAGCCTGCGTTCCGGATAGAACTAACTGGAATAGGTGCGGAAATGCACGTCGCACCTGATTCGCGTAAACCCCTTCTTGTTCTGCCTCTATAAGATGCAATAGTAAGTTGAAGGCACGATCAAACAGGGCTGCCTCGTATGCGATCGAGATAATTAGCAGTCTCAATCGTTCGCCTGGCAGCGTCCTTCCTTGAGCAGCCAGCCGTTCCTGAGCTGCTGTCAGGGCGTCGAGCGTCGCCGCCGGTACGGCTGGCGCTATGTATTCAAGCAGAGTGACTTCTTCTTCGCTAAGCTCTTCAATTCTGCCCAACCGTCCGCCGTCGACGAGCCAAGATATTGCGATTGCTCTCGCTTCTTCGCAGTCATGCAGAAAACCGAGCCGGTGTGCAAACGAGCGGAGGAGACGTGTTGGAGCATTGCTGAGGAAGAGGTCCATTCGCCCCGGCGAAAGTCTTCGGAGAGCATCTGAAGCTAATCTATTCGCTATGGCATGTGGGAGTAGAGCCCGCCATTTTCCTCGCTCTTGGAGAAGGTCTCGACTCTTTAGTTCCGCAAGTTCTTCCCAAGTTTCGTCCACCGACAAGCCTGCCAGCTCTGCCAGATTGGGCAGTTCGGCCGCTGCGTTATCGCGCACATCGATGCCGTCGAACGAATAGACCAACGAGCAGGCCCGGGCCACTCTGAGGAGGTGATCGGTCGGGCGGCCTCTTCGCTGCTCGAAGAGACGAAGAAATAGCTCATCGGGCTGTAAATGAGCAATCAGCTCTCCGCCCCTTACAGTTGTTGCTAATGCGATCGCCACCCTTGCATTTCCGCCCGCGAGTTCAGAAACGGTCTGTCGGTTAGTTTGCGAGATCGTCGGGAATCGTCGCAAGAGGAGCGGTAAAATCACAGCTTGGGAAGCAGTCATCAGTCGATAGATGTTAGTCCCCTCTGCCGGGGCGTCTGGGATGTCGTACTCAATAGTCAATAGACTCAGCTGGCCACGCTGCGATTGGCACATATCTTTGAGCCGGTTGTGCAGATCGACACCACAGTTGTCGACAATCATTACAAGACGTCTATTCTCTGCAAGAAGGCGTTCTGCCAAGGCGATTGGGTGAGGATCTGTTGCGTCAGACAGGTTCGTATAAAGCGCTAACGATTGCGGTATCGCAATGCCACCTACTCGGTCATCAAAAAGAGCCTCTGCCAATCTTGTTTTCCCCGTTCCAGAGTGTCCGACAAGACGTGCCGCGCCTCCTACTGAACCGAGGCATTTCCGCATATCTTCCACCAACACCGGGACGGTCACGAGTCCCTGTTGCTCGTTAGGCAGTTTGGCGCGCGGGATTTCGTCAACGAGGTAGTCAGCGGTCTGATCCTCGTGGGATTCCGCCCAATCGCCGAACATTGACCAACCGGTCATCGGACGGCCGATCCTCTTTCGAATCCAAATCACAAGTTGTGGGTAAGATCTCACCCACGTGGTCAGGCGACCCACATCTAGAAACCGTGTTTCGATGTCGGAGCCCCCAACGGCGGTTTGCATTGCCACTTCGCGGGCAAGCAGTTCAGGGTCTGCACTTGCCGCCGCAGAAACCAGCACATAAGCGCCTCCTGTGTCGCTTAAATCAGCAATCGAAGGTCGTAAAATTCCATCCCTGCGCATCTCAGCCGTTATCGCGGCTGCTGGCATGTTTGGATATTTAATCTGGAAGATGCAGTCATGCCGAGGAAATTCTCCAAGCATGGTGGCGTCGGTCGGAATTCTGACGCGGACATCGACTCCACCATCTGGCGCGTTGTGGTGGCCACCCCAAGTCGCACAACCTCGGCTTTGACCGATCTTTTCCAACTCTGCTTCACAAAGCCGACCAACAAGACCTCGAAACTGCTCATCGTCGAGCTCTCCAACTTCTTCAGCGTCTAGCTCGAGCATTGTTTCTCCAGGCACCCAGCATACTTTGAACTCCGATAGCGAACGCCGGATATAAGGCCGAACCAGTGCCAAGGTGGTATCTGCGTCGATCAGTAACGACAAGTCGTCTTATCGCCAGCGACCGCCAAATGAAGAACGTGGATTTCTCGAGAAATAAGATTTAACCCTGGCAAATGCGAAGAAGCAAGGACAGGATACTGGAGTGAACCCCTGTCATCGATCCCTGCCTAACACCGCAGGGGATCTTCCGCGTCTTAGCCAGAAATTGATCATCAGAGAGTCTTCGTGGTTCTCCACGAAATGACTCCACCCCGCAGGCACATAGAGCAGGTCGCCAGCACGCTGCGTGATGGAGATCGGTGTAGCCTTCGAGAACTCCGGGAAGCGCGTCGCATCCGGAGACTTTGCGTTAACCATGCTGACCCCGAATTCTGGAAGTGCCTTCGGGTTCGGATGAATCATGTATAGATACGGAAAATCAGCTGGCGGATAGAGGAGCCATTCCTTGACACCGAAGTATGCGAACGAGAAGTTGTCCGGAATGTCCTTGTGCAGGGCAGTCACCGTTCCCCTCTTACCCATCCACATCCGTGGCTCATTGAAAAAATACTCAGGGTAGAACATCGGAAAAGGGACCCCGAGATCGCGCGCCATCTCGACGGGTATCACGGTGCCGGCGGCATAGGCCGCCCCGGCATCGTTTACCTGCATGAAGTGTTCCCCAATGAAATTTCTCAGGGGCATCTCTTCTTCGCGGCGATTCAGGTAGCTACCTGGATCTGCCATATTGCCGAAACGGACGTTCACGGTCTGATCGCCGTAGGCTCCTTGCAGCAGACCTAAGATCTCTGCTTCAGGGAACTTTAATGCACCCAGCCGCAGTAGAAAAGGCACGGAGCGCGCTGCATACTCTTTCGAAAACGCCTCGTCACTCAGAGAATCAAGAACGTCCAGGGCGGCGAGGCGAGGCATCTCACGGGTAGCCTCACATATCTGGGGAAACCAAACAACAGGACTGTCCATCTATCGCTCCTACACCTTTTGAGAATAGATCCTGGACGACTACAGCCTGGTCTCAAGTAGAACAAACAGTACGAGAAGTCCTTAGAAGTCGACTTCTCGGAAGCGGGCCACCCAGATATTCAAAGTTGGCGATATCAGGCCAATGCACTCATTTAAGACGATATCCGCCGGTTTGTCCTCATAAACGCGATTCTAGAAAGTTTGGGAGTACGTCACCAGAATGGTCGTTCGTGATGCAACAAAGACTTGCAGTCGAGCGCGGTGAGAATCACGTTCCGATTTTTCCTGGTCGCCTTCGGCCCCTGCTATAACCATGCTGTGACTTACTTTGTGAACGCTTCGTCGAGCTGTGCATTTCTTTTCGTGTCCCTCGCCCTGCTGTCCGCCTCGGCTGTGGCGCAGTCGGCCACAGACTTTTCAGCAATTGACGCCAAG
>CAZZZQ010000090.1:0-9608 GCA_964658405.1 uncultured Sphingomonas sp. | reverse complement strand
CTCTGATCCGAGGTCGAAACCAGAACGACCGACCGCTTCATCCCCTCTAGCCCAAGCGACTCCTCGACGAATTCGCGTACCTCGCGGCCACGCTCCCCGACCAGGCCGACGACCGTGATATCGGCCGCCGTATTTCTCGTCATCATTCCAATCAACGTGCTCTTGCCGACGCCCGATCCACCGAAGATCCCGACCCGTTGACCCCGTCCCACGGTCAGCATTCCGTCGAGAACCCGCAGGCCCGTCTGGAGCGGCTCACGAATAGGAACGCGCTCCATCGCGCGCGGGATCGTTCCGTCAAGAGGCCAGAATCCGGGTAGCCGCAAGGGCGGGAGCCCATCAAGAGGTGTGCCAAGAGCATCGAGGACACGCCCGGCCATCGACTCGCCAACGGCAATGCCAGGTCGGGTCCCAAGCGCCAGCACCTCATCGCCGTATCGAATCCCAAGCGTCGCCTGCAGTGGCATGACAAGCACATGCCGGCCGCGAAAGCCGATGACCTCCGCCCGATGCCTGGCGCCAAGGCCATCCCTGATCTCACAGCATTCGCCAACGGAGCATAACGGCCCCTCGGCCTCGACGATCTGCCCGTCTGCCTTGACCACCCGTCCGCTCCATCTCCACGCAGGACGCACGGCGAGCCTTGAAAAGTAGGGCTCCAGGGTGACCTCATCTACTCCTGAATCTTCGTTGTCCACCGGATTTTCCATGGCTTAAATCGGCCGTTGCTGCATCAGGTCAAAGAAGCCTTTTTCGATCTCATCCAGCTGCGCCAGCACGCCGAGACCGACACGGCCGACATTAGTCGAAAGAGTGCAATCCGCCGCTTCCATCTGCTCTTCGCCCACGATCGCTACGGAAGAATGACCTGCATCGGCAAGCAACTGGCGCCATCCCTCCACCTGCTGCACCGGAACATGCAAGACCGTGCCGCTCTCGTCCGCGACCTTCTCAAGGGCGACCCGAACGACCGCCCCCAGCAGCAACGGATCGAGCTTGGCCTCGCGATGCAGAACGCGCGTTGCGATGGCCAGCGCAAGCCTGACTACCTCCGCCTCAACGCTCGCGAAGTAGCTTGTCCTGGCCAGCTCGAACGCGCTGCAGGTGGTCGCGATCCGCCTACGTTCTCCGTCGATCTGAACGCGAAGCTCCTCCTGCCACTCCAGCCGGGCTGCCGATCGTGTCTCTACTGTGACTGCTGCAAGCCTCTGCTCAGTGTCCGCCGTCAGCAGACGCAGCCGCTCTTCAAGGCTGGCGCATTGTTGCTTCAACAGATGTTCGACTCCTTCAGGCTCCGTCTCGTTGAAGCCAGTACGGTCGGTCCGGCGGCGAAGCGGATGGTCGATCTTTTCGTATTCGAGTGGCTGAACGGTTTGGCCCTGGGAGGCGTCAAGCAGCGGCCCCGCAGGAGGGAGGTTCAGATCAGGCGCAGCAGCCTCAAACGGTGAGATCATCGTCGGCCTCGATCTTCAAAATGATCTTTCCTTCAGCTTCCATCTTTCGTGCTAGGGTCAGCAACTCCTGCTGGGCGGCGCTGACATCCTTCCCGCGGACTGGCCCCATCACCTCCATGTCCTCCTTCATCATCTCGACAGCGCGCGAGCTCATCGCCTGGAAGAGGTAGGCCTTAAGATTTTCCTTGGCACCCTTCAGTGCAACCGCAAGCACGCGCTTGTCGATAGCCCCAACCAACTCGCGAACACTCTGCGCAGGAACGGTAAGCAGGTCGTCGAAGGTAAACATCAGGTTGCGGATATTGATCGCCAGCAACGGCTCCTCTGACTCAATCGCTTCGAGGATCCCCTTGCTGGCCCCCTGTTCGACCTGGTTCAGCAACTCAGCCACTGCCTTGAAGCCCGAGTAAGACTGCACGCCGCCGTTTGACCCGACCGCCGCCATCTGCTTGTGGAGCACCATCGCGACCGTCTGTGCCATCTCCGGCGAAAACTGCCTCATCTCCGCCAGCCGCTTCACGACGTCGACGCGAACCGTCTCCTTGAGCAACATCAACACAGCGGAACCGCGCTTCGGATCCAAATGGGCAAGCACCAGAGCGACCGTCTGCGGATGCTCATTCTCAAGGAACTTGCCGAGCTGCTGCGGCTGCATCTTCTGCAGGATCGCGAGGTCACCCGTTGACCTCTGTTGCATCCCCTTCACCTGGGCCAGCAGTACGTTCGCGCGCTCCGCACCAAAGGACTCCGTCAGCAGCTTTAACGCATACTCCGGACCACCGCGGAGCATGTACGCTCGTGTCTCGAGCAGGCCATAGAACTCCGTCAGGACCTGCGTCGAGTGCAGCGCAGGCACCTCACCCAGCTTGGTAATCTCATCCGTGAGCCGATGAACATCGGCCTCCGAAAGGGTCTGGAAGATCGGCTTGGCGAGATCCTCGCCGAGCGCGACCATCAGGATTGCGGCCTTGCGGAGGCCGGGCATATCCGCCGGTGCGAATCCCGCCTGTGTTGGCAGCAAGAGAGGGCTCTGCTGTGGAACCGGTACGTTCAATGCGGTCGCTGCTCCCATTACCGTGTCCCCTCGGATCGTCCGATCCATGCTTCAACCAGCCGTGTACTTTGCGCCGGGTCACGCTTGATGCTTTCGGCGACGTACTCGAGAACGTCATCAGGTGGACCGCTTAGCCGTTGTGCACGCGGCCGGACCGCCGGAAGATTGGTTTGATCGTCCCCCGGAGCCTCAAGCGAGGCACGCACTGCCTGCTCGCCTGATCCGAGATGCAGCGGCTCCTTCAGCGTGGCGGTGATCTGCCGGACCGCAGGACGAATGACAAACATCACGAGCAGCAGACCGCCGAGCCCAAGCATCATGGTGCGAAGCAGACCAGGTTGGTTATGTAAAAGCGCCTTCGCCTGTTCCATCGCCTGGACCACCGCCGCGGGCTTCGGCTCAGGCGCATTCGATGAGAAGCTGATGTTCTCGAGGACGACCTGGTCCCCACGCTTCAGATCAAACCCCACGGCGGCCTGGGCCAGCTCTTCCAGCCGCCGCATCTCGTCGGCATTTCTCGGCTTCCAGACTGCGTGCTCGAGCTTCCCTGCACCCTCGCGAGTCATGCGGTCGTTCACCAGTACCGCTGCTGTGATGCGCCGGACTCGTCCCGGACCCTGCGCGCTGTGAATTGTATGCCGAGTCACAGCGTACGTTCCGTTCTCTTCTTTCAGATTCTGTCCTTGAGCGCTACCCTGTGGGTAGACCGGCAGCGCCTCCTTCTGCAACAGCGGCGGTGTTCCAGGAGCAGCCGCAGCGGCTGAACCCTGCACACCACCGGGAGCGGAGCCCGCCGGAGTATTGCTCGCCGTGCCGGGCACACCACTCGGCCTGCCCAGCGACGATGCCGTCTGTTCGCTCTTCTGCATGCTGAGCGGTGCGGACTGCGACGGGTCATAGACCTCGTCCATCCGCTCCTCACTCCCCTGGTCGTAGCTCATATTGACCGAAGCCCGCACATTGTCACGCCCGGCCAGCGGCTCCAGCATTGCGATCAGTTTGGCCTCAAGCGCCTGCTCAGCAGCCGCATCTTCGACGCCACCCGTCGAGCGCGGCTTGAAGCTTACCCGCCCATCTGCGTCTACCAGTGTCACCTGCTCCGGGCTGAGGTTCTCGACTGCTCCCGCAACCAGGCTGCGAATCGAGTCAGCAGACTCAGGGTCCATCGAAGATCGTTTCAGCTTCAGCACCACAGAGGCCTTTGCAACCTTCTCCGCAGCCAGGAAGAGCGAGGGCTGCGGAAGGACGAGATGGACCCGCGCCGAACGAACCGCGCCCAGCGTTTCGATCGTGTGTTCAAGCTCTCCCTCAAGCGCTCGCTGATAGTTCACCCGCTCATCGAACTCACCGCCGACCCAGTTCGGCTTGTCGAAGAGCTCGAATCCGAGTCGTCCGGTCTGCGGCATCCCCTTTGCCGCAACCTCGATGCGCGCCTTATCCACCATGTCGGCCGGAACCTCGATTCCCGTCCCATCCTGCGACATCTGGTACGGAATTCCCGCCGAGGCAAGCTCCTGCGACACCTGCTGAACGTCCTTTCCTTCCAGCCCGGAGAAAAGCGTCTTCCAGTCCGGCCGCTGCGCATACCAGGCCAGCGCAGCGCATCCCGCCACCAGCACACAAGTTCCGGCGATCAGCCAGGTCCTCGTCGCCGCAGGCATCCCGGCCAGACGCTGCCGCAGGCTGTCGACCATCGCAACCGCTCGCTCGGCCACCGTTCCCACCGGCGGAGGAGTCTTTCGCTCCAGCCCCGCTGCCTGCACCGTCTCTGCCATGATGCTCCCGCCCTCTCACTGCTCCGCTCCGAAGAGGCGTTTAGAACTGCATCGACATCATCTGCTGGTAGGCGCCGACCGCCTTGTTGCGAACCTGCAACGCGAGCTCGAAGGCCATATCCGCCTTCTGAGTTGCAATGACCGCGTCGTGGATCTCCACCCCGGAGCCATCCAGGACCCCGGTCACGGCCTGCGACGCCTTCTGGTCGAGCGCCGCGGTCTGCTCCACCATCGTCTGCAACACGCCTGCGAAGGGTGTGGCCGAGCTTGCAGCGGCGCTCGGACCACCTGCCAGAACGGCGCTTCCACTTCCCGTGGCCTTTAAAACCCCTGCCAACTGGTCAAGTCCCACCATTTGTATCTCCTTTACTTTCTTCGCCTTTACCGTTTCTGCTTACTTCAAAAGATCAAGTGAGGCGGTGAACATGCTCTTCTCCGCCTGTACGGCTGAAGCGTTCATCCCATAGGCCCGTGTCGCACCCATCAGATCCACCATCTCCGTCAGCGGGTTGATGTCCGGATAGGCTACATACCCGTCAGCCCCAGCATCCGGATGCTCCGGGTCAAAGCGACGCAGCGGCGCGCTCTGATCCGCAATAACCCCCGTGACATTGACTCCGCCAGCCGTGCCGTCGGTCGATCCCGCAGAGGTCAGTAGGCTCCCCGTAGATCCGTTGCCGCTCAGGCTGCTCAGCATCGACTGCTGAAAACTTCCCACGCCACCCTGCGCCTCAAAGACCACATGCTTGCGCTGGTAGGGGCCGCCATCTTCGGTGCGCGTCGTCTCGGCGTTCGCCATGTTTGCGGCAACAACCTCCGCCCTGACCCGCTCCGCCTTCAACGCCGACGCACTGATATCCATCACTCCAAAGAGATTCATTGCCTATTTGGTCTCCGCATGAATCGCTGCCATCACCCCGGAGAACTGGTGTTTCAGCAGCTCCGCGCCCATCTTGAACTTCAGCTGCGCCTGTGCCAGCTGCAGACCCTCGCGATCCATCAAGACATTGTTGCCATCGGGTCTCGCGACCAATCCATCGACGGCGCTGACCTGTGGCCCTGCGGGGTCAAGCCCAGCCTGCTGCCGGCGAAACTCCTGCTCGAAGTCGAAGCCCTGCGTCTTGTAGCCGGGCGTGTCGATATTGGCCATATTGCTCGCCGTCAGCTTCAGCTGATCGCTCGCAAGGTCCAGGTATTGTCCGAGCCTGTCACTGAGGCTTGTCGTCTGCATCGGCTACTCCTTGACCAGACAAAAGCAGTCGGGTGACCAAAGTCGAACGGCTGTGGATGAGAACGCTCTTATCTCCGCGACCATTTTTCGTTCAAACGCAGCCAATTCGCTGTCGACACCCCGAACAGCAGCAAGAGATGAAGCTGCGAGGTCACCAATCTTGCCACTGTCTCATCCAGGCCACTCCGCCGGGATCTCCGCCGATGCGAGATACTATCTCCATCATGTCTTCTGCTCTTCTCCAGACCGATCTCGGCGATCTCCCCCTGATCGCCCGCGGCAAAGTTCGCGATATCTATGCCCTTCCTCCGGGTACGGACGCCAGCCTGCTCTTCGTCGCAAGCGACCGCATCTCTGCCTTCGACCACGTCCTCGGCAGCGGAATCCCGGATAAGGGCCGCATCCTTACACAGCTCTCGCTCTTCTGGTTCGAGCACCTCTCCAACCTCACGAAGAATCACCTCATCACCACGGACACTAACGAGTTTCCGCCTGTCTTGACCCCCTACCTCTCGCAGCTGAGCGGCCGCAGCATGATCGTGCGCCGGGCCACCATGTTTCCCGTAGAGTGCGTCGTCCGCGGCTATCTCTCCGGCTCCGGCTGGAAGGACTACCAGCAGACGGGCGCGGTCTGCGGGATCAAGCTCCCCACCGGCCTCAAGGAGTCAGACCGGCTGCCTGAGCCCATCTTCACGCCGGCTGCCAAGAATAACGTTGGCCACGATGAGAACATCTCCTTCGCCACGATGATTGAGACCATCGGGGAGCAGGCTGCCGAGGATCTTCGCAGACTAACTCTGGCGATCTACACGAGCGCCAGCGACTACGCCGCTACAAAGGGCCTCATCCTGGCCGATACCAAGTTCGAGTTCGGCACCATTCCGAATGAGCAGGGCAAGCACGAGATCGTCCTCGCCGACGAGGTTCTCACCCCGGACTCCTCGCGCTACTGGCCTGCGGAGACCTATCTCCCGGGCGGTCCGCAGCCCTCCTTCGACAAGCAGTACGTTCGGGATTACCTCGAAAGCATTCAGTGGAACAAGCAGGCGCCCGCGCCGTCGCTCCCCGAAGAGGTTATCGAGCGCACCCGGCAGAAGTATCTGGAAGCCTTCCGGCTGATCACAGGTAAGGGAGATCTGGCGGGATGAACGTTGCCACCCTGACCGTCTTTGACTGGAGCCTGGTTGCACTGCTGGCCTACTCCGTCGTCAGGGCCTTCCTGCGTGGCTTCATCCTCGAGATCTTCTCCATCGTCGGTTTAGTTGCAGGCGTTCTGCTCGCAAGCTGGAACTACAACACGCTCGCCACAACCCTCTCTCGATGGATCAGTCCGCTGACCACCGCCCAGATCGTCGCTTTTCTGGTGATCTCCATTGGAATTATGGTGGCGGCGGGCCTCCTCGGCAAGATCCTGCGCTCGGGAGCCGATGCAATTGGCCTGGGTTTTATTGATCGTGTGCTTGGCGCGGTCTTCGGACTGGCGCGCGGCTGCCTGCTTGCGGTCGCCGTCATGCTGATGTTAACGGTCTTTATGCCTCAATCCAGCTGGATCCAAAACTCTCAGCTCGCGCCCTATTTCCTTGCGGGTGCGCATGGGGTATCCTTCGTTGTACCTCACGACTTGCAACAACAGATCTCCAACGGCGCCCTGCAGCTCAAGCACAATGCCCCGGACTGGATCAAACGGCCCCAGTGAGGTCACAATAGAGCTACAGGCCATACAGGTACGTGAGGTGAATGTGAAGCGCGAACTCGACGGAATTATCACGCAGATGCACAGTGCCGGGATCTCTTACACGGACGCCGTCAAGCAGTTCAAGCGACGCTTCATCCTCGAGGTGCTCTCGCACCACAAGGGAAACCAGTGCAAGGCCGCCGAAGAGTTGGGGATGCACCGCAACACCCTGAGCCGTACGCTTGCCGAACTGGACCTCGACACCACGCAGATTCGCAATGGCATGCGCCGTCCGCCGACGAGCGAGCGCCCAAGACTGCAAAGCATCGTAAACTCCCGTTAGCATTCTCCCGCGTCTAATCAGCAGTAGATGAAGCGAACCCCTCAGATCCGGCGTCTTCGTTGGGCCAGCACAGTTCCCAGGCTGTTGACTTTTTGTGCCTTCGGGCTTGCCCCAGCCTGCTTTGGCCAGGCCTCCCCTTCCGTGTCCACGGCACCTGCTGCGACTGCGCCGATCAATAAACCTCCAAGCGACCGACAGAAGACCCAGGCGGCAGAGGCGTATAGCGCCGGCGCTCGCATGCTGGAACGGCGCGACTATGCAGCGTCGGAGAAGCAGTTCGCGCGTGCCCGCCAGCTGGACCCTGAGAATCGGGACTATGAGGTCGCCTTTGCGATGGCGCATGAGCACCACGTCACGGACCTCGTACAGCAGGCAGGACGCGAGCGACTGCTCGGGCATGCAGATCAGGCGGCGGCACTCGTCGAACAAGCACGGTTGCTTGATCCTCGAAACGAAATGGTTCTCGAGCATAGTAGCTATAACGCCGGAAACAGCCCCCTGGAGCCACGATCCGTTCAGGACCCTGTTCTGGCTGGGGCTATCGAACTGACTCCGGCACCGGTCGTCAAAAGCTTTCGCATCCACGCAGATGAACAACAGGTTCTTCGAACGGTCGCCAACGACTACGGGATTCGTGCGGTCTTCGACGATTCCGTGACCCATCAGGATCTGCGGTTCGAGCTCGCTGACGTCAGCTATGACCAGGTTATGCCTGTCCTGCTGCATATGACCCACCTCTTCGCTGTGCCCCTTGATTCGACGTCTGTCCTTCTAGCCCGCGATACGGCCGAGAACCGGCAGCGGCTGGAGCGTCAGCTGCAGGAGACCATCTATGTTCCCGCGATGACCACGGAACAGATGAGTGACCTCGGGAATGTGGTTCGCAATATCTTTGACGTCAAGCAGGCCACGGTCGAGAACAGCCTCGGAAACCTCGTCATTCGCGCCCCCCAGGACACGATCAAGGCAGTCAACCTGACCCTTGCAGATCTTCTGGATGGTGGAAGCGAAGTCTTGCTGGACCTCAAGCTTTACTCCGTTGCGATCACGCACGGCCGGACGACCGGAGTCTCCCTCCCCAGCCAGTTTGGCGCGTACAACGTAGCCAGCCAGGCACAGGCTCTCGTCACGGCGAATCAGACCCTTGTCAATGAAGCCATCGCGCAGGGACTGATCTCTTCAACAGCCAGCGTGCTGCAGATCGCCGAGTACCTGATCGCATCCGGGGTGGCCACGAGCACCCTCCTCTCCAGTACCTTCGGTATCTTCGGTGGCGGAATCACGACGACCGGCGTCTACGCGACTGGAAGCGCAACGCTGAACTTCGGGCTGACTGCAAGCGACGCACGCGCTGTGGACGAGATTCAGCTGCGTGTCGGAGACCGTCAAGCTGCGGACTTCCGCATTGGAACCCGCTATCCCATCACCACCGCGACCTATACCAGCTCCTCGGCGGCCCTTGCCTCATCACTCGCAGGCGTGACCATCAACGGCGTGAGCGCCGCCAGCCTGCTTGCCACCGCTACAAGCGTGACCGTTCCCCAGATCCAGTATGAAGATCTTGGGCTTGTTCTGAAAGCCACGCCGTATGTCACCAAGGCGGGCTCGGTGAATCTAAAGCTCGACATGAAGATCGAGTCGCTCGCCGGAGGATCGATCGATGGCATTCCGATCCTGACCAGCCGGCAGGTGGTCTCAGATATTACGGTCAAGGATGGCGAAGCCGCCCTTTTGCTCAGCAATGCGAGCAGATCGGAGACCCGGGCCATCGACGGTGTTCCCGGCCTCAGTGAACTACCCGGCGTGCAGGACGTCTCCTCACTGGCGGTCGAAGCGGATACCAGCCAACTCGTGCTGGTGCTGACGCCGCATATCGTTCGCAAGCGCACCAAGGCGCTCTATGGTCCACGCGTTGCGTTCACGCCATCACGGACGTCGAACTGAATCAGACCTGCTTTCCACAGGTAAGCCGGTTGGCGCGTTGACCCGAAGCGCTTCCCGCCTTTATACTCAATCTTGTAGAGCGGGAGTAGCTCAGTGGTAGAGTGCTTCCTTGCCAAGGAAGATGTCGCCGGT